>JAEZKJ010000111.1 GCA_023415545.1 Bacteroidota bacterium | reverse complement strand
ACTAAATATCCTGTGCTATATTTGATACATGGTATGACCGATACTTATGAAACATGGTTCAAAGTAGGTAAGGTAAATGTTATTCTCGATAATCTAATCGCTGATGGTGCTGCAAAGAAGATGATTGTAGTCATGCCTTATGCAAATGCATATCCTGAGATGCAATATCGTAAAATGGAGTTTCAGCAGGATGTTTTATCTACTGATAAAGTGACAAAAGAGATATTAGAAGAGGTAATTCCATTTGTTGAGAGCAACTATAAAGTAGCTGCTGATGCTGACAATCGAGCTATTGCAGGTTTCTCACTTGGTGGTCGCCAAACATTGGCTGCCGGACTTGGAAACCCTTATAAATTTCACTGGGTATGCGCTCTTGCTCCGGCTATTTTTGGTCCTGAGATTGAAAAGAATTTCACCGATTTATATGCTCCTTCAACCGAGTTAAACAATAATGTAAAACTATTGTGGCTAAGCTGTGGTAAAGATGATTTTCTATATAATTCAGCAGAACAGCTTGATAAAGTTCTTACAGAAAAGGGAGTTAAACATGAAACTGTTGTTACAGATGGTGGTCATACATGGATGAACTGTAGAAAGAATTTGGCAAACTTTTCACAAAGATTATTTAAATAAAGATATTGGATAAAACTAAAAAAGCGAGGTTAGCATAATGCTAACCTCGCTTTTTTAGTTAATATACTATTCATATTATATTAATCCATAGGATATATCACTCCCCACTCCTTTCGCAATTCATCCATCTGTTTCATGATGCTTATTGTCTCCTTATGAGGCATCATTGGTGATTCCAAAAGCCCTTTATCAATACATCTCTTACATTCTATAACCTGATATTCGTAACCTGTTATCATCTCTTTGGGAGCCATGTAAGTTCCCACATGAACATAATTTTGATAAACATCTACCTGAGTAGGACAATTTATATTATCAACACGTATATAACCCTTAGTACCACTTATAATACCTTGCCTATCATTCAAGCATAGTGCGCCTGACTGCAGATTCGCCATCTTTCCATCAGCAAAAGTCAGTGATATAGACTCATGCATATCAACTCCTGTTTCCCCCATTATGCAGTTGCTGACAGTTTGAATTATATCAGTACCAAAATACATTCGTGCAAAGTTAAGAGTATAAACTCCAAGATCGAGAAGAGCCCCACCGCAAAGTTCCGGTTTCAATATCCTCTCGTTATTCTGCATCATATAACATAACGTAGCAGTAAGTACTCGCGGCTCACCTATTATTCCACTCTTTAAAAGTTCTTTTATTTTTTCCGATAATGGCATATACCTTGTCCAGATAGCTTCAGTGATAAAAACGCCTTTACTTTTGGCAGCAGAAATCAACTCTTCAGCTTGTCGGCTATTGGCAGTGAATGCTTTCTCAACTAATACAGGCTTTCCATTATTAATAGCGAGCATAGCATGCTCAAAATGATGAGAGTGAGGAGTCGCAATATATACCAAATCTATCTCTTCATCCTCAACAAGCTTTTCATAACTATCATAAGATCTATTTATATTCCACTTCTCGGCAAAGCTATCTGCACTATTCTTTGATCTCGAACCTACGGCATGAACACAATACCCCTCTAATGATGATAGGGTAACAACCATTTTTTGGGCAATCCATCCAGTACCGATAATTCCTACTTTGAACATAAGTATATGTTTTACTATAAATTTCGTGCTTTATAAATTATATCCTTGGCATGATTAATCTCTTGAAGTTTCTTTGTTGCAGCCTCACGAATATCCTCACCAAGGTTTGCTACCTTATCGGGATGATTCAGCATAACCATTCTTCTATAGGCACTCCTTACCTCTTCATCAGTAGCACTGGATGAAATGCCAAGAACTTTGTATGCATCTTCAAGTGAAGAACCACCAAGAGCAAACATGCTATCTACTACTCCAGGATTCAGATTAAGATTAACAGCTATATCTTTAAGAGCATCAACCTCAACACTATCTACTTTACCATCTACCTTTGCTATTTGAGCCAAAAAAGCAATAAGTTGAATCCTGTACTCCTCAGGCATCGACCTAGCCATTTCATGACATGATGAGCGTATTTGCTGGTTCCAAACTGTCTCTCCTTTTAGTTTTCTATATTCAAATAGTTTTAAAAGTATATCATTACCTTGTGAAACAGCATTTTCACCAAATGAGTTTCTTAAGAAAGTTCTCACCAACTCCATCTCTGAGTGCATAATTTTTCCATCAGCTTGTATTATATGTGCTGAAAGAACCATTAACGAGAAAAGGAATCCGTTTCGCTCACCCTGTTGTGGACTATTTAATATATCGTCGTATGAACTATCGGAATATGAACTTTGTTGTTTCCTATCCGAATAAATATCAAATATAGAGCCCAACACAAATCCGGCTATTGCTCCAAGAACACTATGAGTATTTATAAATCCCAGAAATCCACCAATCCATTTACCGTATGCCATATAATTCTTTTTATTATAAAAACTATTATTACTTCTGCTCTTTAGGTTTTCTATCAAAAAATGGATTTTTTGAAGAAGCAGAAACAGGAATAGCTATAACTTGATGACAATCAACGAGTAATCCTAATCGTTGAGCAGCAAGTCCTGCTGAAAACATTACACGAGTATCAACACGTAAATCAGCAGCCATTGCACAAGCTGATCCTATTGCTATACCTACATCTATAGAGTTGATAGCACAAGGTACCCCCTCTTTTCTATCCAAACAGCATGAATAGCCACAATATCCACAATTCAAACCTTGAGGATGCTCTTTAGTTCCTATTAAAATAACAGCCTCAGCCGATAAAATATTATCTGCATCACGAAGAAAGAATTTAAACCCATTCTCATTAAACACATTTTTCATCTCTTCACTAAGTGCAACAATATCATCACCTGTTATGGCAATAATTTCTATAGCATCTATACCTTTCCCTTTTGGAGCAGTGCGTGCAGCAGTCATCATCTCTCTTACTACATTAAGAATATGCTCATGACGCTCATCTCTTTCGTTCAATATCATAATTATTTGTTAAGTTATATTCTGTAAATCATATTTTTTCAAATATAAATAAAAAATAAGAATTTTCATCTTAACTATTTATTAACTAAGTTTGTTCCATTGATTAACAAACAATATATTTAAATATGAAGATATTAGTAGTTATTGATATGCAAGTAGACTTCATCACAGGTACTCTAGCAAATAAAGAGGGAGAAAAAATCATTGACAAAATCAAGGATAAAATAGATAACTACATAAGCAATGGAGATGAAGTAATATTTACTCAAGACACACATCCTGAAAACTATCTTAATAGTCAAGAGGGTAAAAAATTACCAGTCGAACACTGTATTCGTGGAACTGAGGGGTGGCGTATTGTTTCTCAATTACGTTATAATGAGTGTATAATATTCGAAAAGCCTACATTCGGCTCACTTGAACTTGCAAAATATTTATCAACATTAGAGGATGTTGAAGAGATTGAGTTTGTTGGTGTATGTACTGATATATGCGTAATATCGAATGCTATGATAGTAAAAGCAGCTATGCCTGAGGTTACAATAAAGGTTGACTCATCATGTTGTGCAGGTACTACTGTTGAGAATCATGAAAATGCATTGAAAGCAATGAGCATGTGTCAGATAGACATTATATAAAGATTAAATTGTAAAGTATAAAACTTTTAAATAATAAGTTCGTTTCACAGTGTGAAACAGCTGTTTCACACTGCCAGTTATCCGTTTCACAATGTGAAACAGGTGGCATACAATGATAAATGAAGAATTGTATTAAAAGAGTTTAGAAAATTGTCGAAAGAATTATAATAAAACTTCTTATAAATAAAAAGAGTTCAGCGAAAAGCTGAACTCTTTTAAAAATTCAATAGGAAATTATCTCATCTCAGTATATTTGATCTTATCCATATCACCATAGTCAAGATTTTCACCTGCCATACCCCAAATGAACATATAGTTGCTAGTACCTGCAGCAGCATGTATAGACCACTCAGGAGACATAATTGCTTGCTCATTCTGCATCCAAACTATTCTCTCCTCTTGAGGTTCACCCATGAAGTGACAAATTGAGTTACCTTCTGGAACATTGAAATAGAAATATGCCTCAATTCTACGGCTATGAGTATGTGCAGGCATTGTATTCCATACACTACCTGGTTTTAGTTCTGTAAGACCCATTTGAAGTTGACAAGGTCCCTCTTTAAGAACATTTTTCACAATAAGCTGATTGATAACACGGTCATTGCTCTCCTCCATCTTACCTGCAGGGAATGAGTTTGCTTTCAATGAACCTTTGCGTCCATCGATTGTGATAAGCTGAGTTTTATACTCTTTATGAGCAGGAGCCGAGTTGATATAGAATTTAGCAGGGTTTGAAGAATCTTTACTCTTAAAAGTAACTTTCTCACTACCTCTACCTACATAAAGAGCATCTTTAAACTTAAGTTCATACTCTTTTCCATCAACAGTTACTATACCTTCGCCACCAACATTTATTACACCTAACTCACGTGAGAATAGGAAATATGGAGCTTTCAAAGGATCAATAGTTTCAAGAACAAGTTCTTTTTTAACAGGTACAGCACCACCAAAGATAAAACGATCATACATAGAGTATGTAACATTTATCTCATCAGCACACATTACATTTTCCATAAGGAAACTGCTACGAAGTCTGTTTGTATCGTATGTCTTAACATCCTGAGGATGACAAGCCATCTGCATCTTATAATTTACTTGTGAGTTTACAGTTGCCATAGTAGCTAAACCTAACATAATAGTTAATAATCTTTTTCTCATATAAATATATTTTTTATTTTTCAATCTCTTTATGTTCACGTTGATATTTTATTATAGCTCTTCTATTAAAGAAAAGAGAGATCATTGTTATAACAACTAAAATAGCTGCTCCAATATATTTAAGACCATAAGTCAACTTAAAAATTATCCATGCAAAAGGACTTCCTGCAAAATCTAATGCTCCACCTTCAAATCCTGCAGGTATATTTACAGCACCATCTTGAGTCTTTTCGTATACATCGTGAGCTGCCTGAGTAAAATATGGAGCAAGTGAAGTTACAAAATATAATCCCATAAAGATTATCACTAACCCAATAATAAATGTCTTAACTACATTTCCCTTTGTATACGGCAACACAAGTGGGAATAGATAAAACATACCGGCTAGAGATGCCAATGGCAAGAATTGATTGCCCGGAAGGATTACTGCAAGCAATATTGTTACAGGTATTAAAAGAAGAGATACTACCAAGGTTGTTGGGTGACCGATAACCAAAGCAGGACTCATACCGATATTCAAACCAACAGCTCCTTTGAATTTCTTTGCTACTAACTCCTTTGTTGCATCGGATATAGGACGAAGACCCTCAATGAATAGAACTGTAATTCTAGGAATAAGTTCCATAACAGCACCCATCTTTATTCCAAGTCCAAGGATTGATGGTATATTATCAACCATATCCTGAGCACTTCTACATGCTAGCAAACCAATACCACAACCAACAAGAATACCTAAGAAAAGAGGTTCACCAAGCAAACCGAACTTTTTCTTCATACCCTCGGCATCGATATTAAGTTTTTCGAATCCCGGTATCTTATCAAGAAGTTTGTTGATGATAATAGCAAAAGGAACGAATCCACCTACGAAAGGCTGTGGGACTGATATTCCATCCATTCCTTTATAAAAACCTTGAAATTTATCGGCAGTATAATCGGCTATTACAAGAGTAATCATGTAGCATATTACTGCAGCAAAGAATCCCCAAAAAATATTATCGAATGCAAAGTATACAACGGCACCAATAAAGGCAAAATGCCAATAGTTCCATAAATCGATATTTATAGTACGAGTAGTCTTTGTTAGAAGCATAATAATGTTTACAACAAGACAAACAGGGATTATCAAAGCACCTACAGAGGTGTTGTAAGCTACAGCAGCTGCTGCAGGCCAACCCATATCGAATACTTTAAGCTGAAGTCCGTAAATCTCAACAACTTTGCTAAGTGAAGGACCTAAGCTACTAGTAAGAAGAGAAGTTACAATAGAGAGTCCTACAAAGCCGACTCCAACAAGAAGTCCACTTTTTAGTGCCTTACTAAGCTTTATACCTATAGAAACACCAAGAATAGTGAAAATTATAGGCATCATCACTGCAGCACCCATCCCTATTATATAGGCAAAAATTTGTTCCATGTGTTTAATTTAAAAAGTTTTATTTTATTTAATAAAGCTATTATATACTATTTCAATAACCATTTTACAAGATTTGACGCAGCAATATCATTTGTAAAATCGGTTGAAAGATGCGAACCATCAAGATATTCATTATATAACCAAGGATCGGTAATAGCAATGACTTTGCCCTTTCCTACCTTAGCCACTGCCATTACAGCAGCACCATTTTCATCCATCAAAATACCACGAGCAGGCTTTTTACAATCTATTGTACATATACCTTTAAGGAATATTTTTTGTACACGGCGAAAAAGAGGATGTTTAGGGAATTTAGTAAACGCACAATCATCATAATGACGTTCTCCATTAGTTGATGGGCGTTCATTTTTTATACTGTTTTCATTGAAATGAATACCGGCTTTTTCGGAAAGTATGTTTATTTTTTCTAAATCGCAATTTCCTTTATCATTAGTAAAAAGCAGTAATCGACCACCTTTTTTAACCCAATCGATAATAACATCAGCCGACTCTTCATCCATATAATTTGGCGAAGCACTCTCTTTTTCCGTATCAGGATCAACAATAATATATACTTTACTATTTTCAAGTAGGCTCTTTGTCGGTTTTTCACAGAGAGTTGTAAGTGTGGCTCCGTTTTGTTTAAAAATATCACCAAGAAGTGAGAATCCACCCATTGATGTATCTTCCCAAGTATAGTGCCAAACCTGTCCCTTCTTATTTATTTCATGATTATAGTAGTTATCAAGAGTAACAATCTTTTTTGCCTCATTCTGTGCTGATAGAGCTGTAAAGGATATCAGAAGAGAGAGAAATAGATATATCCTTCTTTTCATATGAAATTATATTATATCCCACACTGCATGTTTGCAGTGTGGGTATTATTAGTTTTGATATGATTATTATTTTGGTTGTTTACCTATATATGCCAATATACCACCATCTACATATAATACATGACCATTAACAAAGTCAGAAGCATTAGATGCAAGGAATACTGCAGGACCTGCTAAATCTTCAGGAGTACCCCAACGAGCAGCAGGAGTTTTCGAGATAATAAAGTTATCGAAAGGATGACGTGATCCATCAGCTTGAGGTTCACGTAAAGGAGCTGTTTGAGGAGTAGCGATATAACCTGGGCCAATACCATTACATTGAATATTGAATTCACCATATTCAGAAGCAATGTTACGAGTAAGCATCTTCAAACCACCTTTTGCAGCAGCATAAGCAGATACTGTTTCACGGCCAAGTTCACTCATCATAGAACAGATATTGATAATCTTACCTTGACCTTTTTTAATCATACTAGGAATTACTGCTTTTGCAACAATAAATGGAGCGATAAGGTCAACATCGATAACTTGTGCAAATTCAGATGCTTTCATCTCACACATAGGGATACGTTTGATGATACCTGCATTGTTTACAAGGATATCAATAACTCCAACCTCTTGTTCGATTTGTGCAACTAAAGCATTTACTTGATCCTCATTTGTTACGTCGCATACATAACCTTTTGCATCAATACCAATCTCTTTGTAAGCTGCAATACCACTCTCTACTAATTCTTGTTTAATGTCATTAAAAACAATCTTTGCACCAGCTTTAGCTAAAGCAGAAGCAATAGCGAAACCAATTCCGTAAGAAGCTCCTGTAACAAGTGCAATCTTACCTTCTAATGAAAAGTTAACCATTTGTTTTGTTTTAATTGGGTTTATATTACAATTTATAATATTTAGATATTTTATTTATCGTATTTCCTATAATTTAATATCTATTTTACTCACTTTCATACTATTTATCTTACATCAGATAAATAGTTTAATATATTAATTATGTTTTGTTTGGTAAATATAATAAATTAATCGTAAAAAAAACAGATTACACGCTATTGTGTACGTTAACACAGCGTAAAATTAACTATAAATAAGTGCTACAGATATCTATTCCTTATGTTTTACTCAATAGTTAAAAATTTAAAAAATAATATTTTTTTAAATTAAACGGTAATAACAATGTGAAGAGGCATTATTATAATAAAATTTATGAACAAAATTGTTGCTCAATAAAAAGAGTTCTAGAGATAAGAATATAAATTAATGTATAAAAAAAAGTAAAGGCAGCCCTTTATCAGAGCTGCCTTCTTTGAAATATTATACCTTAAAATAGGTAATACCTGTTGCTTATATTAGTTGATTCTATCTTCGTCAGCAACAGCATCCTCCCAATTTGTCCACATTGGAACAGAAGCATCGTAACCATCGTAACCGTAGTTTTGACGAAGTTGAGCACCAATATTAGCTGTAATAGCTGAGTTAGGTATTGGCCAGAATAGGTTACGTTTGTCTACCTGATAGTTCAAAGTTTTCTTAGAAACGATAGGACCATGGTTAAAGATATTGTAAGTAGTTGTACGTTTAAACCAATAGCTACCACCATTCAAATCTGTACCACTTTGCTTATCCCAAGTATTGATATCATAAGTGTTGCCCCATTCATCTGGTTTACCACTCTTAGCCAAACACCATGAGATACGAGTCAACTCAGGTTGACGCCACTCTTCCATGTACAATTCACGAGCACGCTCATCACAAATATCACCGATAGTCACTACATCGAACATCTTCTTAGCATTAGCACGAGCACGTATTACATTAACATCGTCAGCAGCACCTTCAGCATCACCTTGGTAGAACTTAGCTTCAGCACGGAGCAAGTAAGTTTCAGCCAAACGGAACAAATACATGTTACCATTCGAGCATGTAGATCCTTTTGTTGCACCATTAAACTGATTTGCATTTAGATTTTCTTCAGCACTTTGGTCCAAAATATACATTTTGTACAAAGGAATTGGGTACCAGCTACGGATTGTATCTTTACATAACAAAGTACCATTATCTGAATATAATCTCATGTTTTGACCATAATACTTTGAATCTGGGTTATTGTATTTCAAGTCTTCCATCTCTACCCAGTTACCAATAGTACGGTTATGACGCATATCTTGTGTATCTACTTCACCATCATAGTTCCAAATAGTTTTGTTGTAGTGATATGAAGTACGGAAACAACCAATACCACGACCTATTACACGTAACCAATCTAATTCAGGATTATATCTTGAGTCATTACGTGAATAGTTATAAGTAGGTGAGCCAACGCCATCTGGATCAATAATATCACCATTAGACCAGTGAACACCTAATGCACGCATAGTCAAATACTGAGTAAAGTTTTGGTCATTATAGTTCAAAATAGGGAGAATTGTTTCAGTATTTGCATTACTTGTGATATTTTCACCACGATGTAAATCCCAAAGAACATTACGTGTTATTTCCATTGTTTGAGGATTACCAGAAGGTACATTAGTTCCAAATGTTTGTTTCATCAAAGCTAAGCCATGATTATTGATCAAATCAGTAGCCAAATTTTCAGCTTTTTGGAATTCACCGGCAACTAAGTAGCATTTAATTAGCAATTGCTTACAAGCTTCTTGATTCACAGCACCCCAATAAGGCATATCTTTTTGACATGGAACATGTTGAACAGCGAACTCCAAGTCATGAACCAACATTTTGAAAATTGCTTCTTTACTTGTTGACTTATAGTCCTGTTTTGGACCTTCAATAATTTTACTGATCAAAGGTACATCACCGAACAATAGAACTAGGTGATAATATTTATATGCACGATGGAAATATGCACGTCCTTTATAAGCATTACGAGTTTCATCATCCAAACCTGCTACTCTATCAACGTATGAAAGTACTGTATTTGCTAATTTGATACCGGTCCATGACTCATCCCAAAAACGCATCATAGCATTTTCATCACCACCACCTTTCATACCACTTGTTGGTGTAATCTTATTGGCAAAGTCATCCATTGGGCTACCAGCGTCTGTTTTTGCATACAAACCTATATCAGTCATGAAATAAACTGAAGCAATAGGAAGTACGTTACCATTACCATCCATAAGCATCTGCTTATAGTGTAGATCACACGTAGCTAAAGCAGACTTCAAACCAGCTTCTGTAACATAAGTAGCTGTAGGTTCATAGAAAGACAAAGGGTCTTGTTTCAAAAAGCTATCCGAGCAACTTGTAAGCATAGCGAAAGAAGCAACAGCTATACAACCCTTATATAATTTATTTAAATTCTTCATTTTCTTTTCTTTTTATTAAAGTGAAATATTTAAACCAAAGTTAAAGCTACGAGTTGCCAATCCACCAGTTTCAGGATCACCATATTCCCAACCAGAAATTGTACATACATTATTACAACTTGCAGTAACACGAACTTTGTTTAAAGCAAACTTACGTGTCCATCTCTGAGGCAAAGTATAACCAAAAGTAATATCATTCAAACGAACGAAGCTACGGTTATATACTTTTTCTACACCACCTGTAGGACCTGTATTAGGACCTTTTGATTCCAAACGAGCATATTTGTTTGTTGGATTTTCAGGAGTCCAATACTCTTTTTCAGGCATATTGAAAGCATTAGTAACCTGTGAACCACCATTATCCGAGTTCAACCAATAACCATTCAAGCTCTTATGTCCCATATATGAATATAATGAGAACGAAATATCGAAATCTTTCCACAATGTAAATTCATTGCGTAATGTCCAATAGATAGGAGGAGCAGTAGTACCTAGATACTTTTTATCTTTATCATTGTAAACAGCTACGCGTGTACCATCGTCCAAAATCTTATCATCTTCTGTATAGTGGTTTACAACTTTTGCATCACCAGGTTTTTGTCCAACAAGTGCAGCAGCTGCTATATCCTCAGGAGTATTCTGCCAAATACCATCAGTTTCATAATACCATATTTCACCGATAGGTTTGCCAATGTACCAACCGTTAGAAGTATCGTCTTTTTCTACACCGTTTTCATCGTAATCATAATAGATGTGGTTAATCTTGTTCTTGTTGATAGAGAAACCGGCATTTGTTGTCCATGTAAAGTTTTCCTTTTCAATATTGCGTGAATTCAAAGAGATTTCAAAACCTGTGTTTTGAACTTCACCCAAGTTAGCTGTTATTGAGCTAAAACCTGTGAATGAAGGAAGACGTTGAGACATAATCATATCTGTAGTCTTCTTGAAATACCAGTCAATAGTACCTGATAAACGATTTTCGAATATTGAGAAGTCAACACCTACGTTATAAGCTTTAGTCTTTTCCCACTGCAAGTTAGGAGCAGCCAAACGGCTCATTGCTAAAGAGTTTACTACAGTAGAATTTCCGTTAATGAAATAAACCATAGGAGATTTTAAATCCAAGTTTGCTAATGTTTTATAAACATCACCAAATTCACGGTTACCATTTGTACCATATGATACACGTAACTTCAACATATCCAACCAATCTTTAGTTTGTTCCATAAAGTTTTCGTTAGTTACTGTCCAACCTAAACCTACAGAACCAAAGTTACCCCAAGGATTGTTAGCACCGAAACCTGAATATCCATCACGACGGAAAGTTCCGGTAAACATATACTTATCATTGAAGCTATAGAACAAGCGTGCTAAGTAAGAAGCAGCTGTATAGTGAGTATCGTTTGTATCGAATGAACTTTGCTCTTTGTTACCGCTTGAAGTAAAGTGGAAACCAAGTGCATCTGTTGGGTCTAGATTACGAGCATAAATATTATCACTCCAAGTTCTATGATCTTCAGCTTCTTGTACCAATGTCAAAGTAACATGATGCAATTTATTGAATGTATAGTCCCAAGTGATTGTATTATTCAAGTTCCAATCGAAGTTTTTACCATGGCCACGATTTACACCACGTGATGATGCAGAAGAGTTAGGAAGATCGGCAGACATGAAATAGCGATCGTAGAACCATTGGTAACGAGGAGCAATATTAAACTGATAAGTTACACCGAAAGGTAATTTAACTTTTGCATTGAAAATAGTATTTAATACTGTATAACCTTTTTCCAAATCATAATAATTACGGTCAAAATAGTAGTTATATCCACCATTTGTTGAGTTACCAGTCATTGGGTATTGTTGATAACCACCATTTTCTGTATACATTGATGCAAATGGAGAGTTACGAAGCATGTTGTTATCCCAATAGTTGCTACCTAAAGATACTTGGATATCACCATCAGTACGATCTTGGAAATTAACATTAGCACCTACTTCTAACCAATCTGTAACGTGCATGTTCAATTTCAAGTTAGAACGGAAAGCTTTATAATCGTTACCTTGAACAGCACCTTCGTTGTCCATGTATCCGAATGAGAAGTAATAATTTACTTTATCTGTTGCTCCAGATATACTTGCATTATAGTCTTGTTTCAAACCTGTACGGAAAGTAGCATCAGTCCAATCAAAAGTCTGTCCGTTCAAGAAGTTTTGCATTACTAATGGAGAGTTATTCATACCCAAACGACGAGCATAAAGACTCAATGCAGACTCATTTGCTGAAGCGCCAATACCAGATGTTCCGGTATTGCTAGCCCATGCAGCAGCATCGCTTGCACTCATGTTAGAAGGATTACTGAAATATCCGTTAGGATATGCAAGATTACCATTTTTATCTACAGCATTATAGTAACCATACAATCCATTAGCACCTTGAGCATAAGTATAATTCATCTTATACCAATCTTCGCGATAACGCAAATAATCGGATACACCAAAATAGTCACGATAAGCAGACTTTGAGTTTACAGCAACGTTACTGCTTACATTAATAACCGGTTTACCCTCTTTACCTTTTTTAGTTGTAATAATGATTACACCGGCAGCAGCTTTAGCACCATAAACAGCAGCTGAAGAAGCATCTTTCAATACGTCGATCTGACCAATGTCATCAGGGTTAATTTCTGAAAGTTCTCCGTTGAATGCCATACCATCCAATACGATTAATGGGCTAGCACTTGTTCCCAAAGAGTTTTGTCCACGTAATTGGATAGAAGCGCTATTTCCTTTAGCTGAAGCATCGTAACCAATCTGCAAACCTGGAGTACCACGAAGAACATCCTGTACTGTAGATGGATTTGAGTCAGCTATTTTTGCAGGGTTAATCTGAACTACAGAACCAGTCAAGTCTTTTTTGCGCATAGTACCATAACCTACTACCACAACTTCATCCAAAACTTCAGAATCTTCTTGTAAAGTTACGTTGATTGCTTTTCCTGCAACAACTTTTACTTCCTGTGTTTTGTAACCAATAAAAGAGATTACCAAAGTAGCATTTGGCGAAACTGACAATTGGAAATTACCTTCAAAATCAGTAATTGTACCATTGTTTGTTCCTTTTTCTAAAATACTTGCACCGATGATTCCTTCACCTGTAGCATCTTTAACCACGCCTGATACAGATTTATTCTGTTGGACATTCTGAACAGAAGTCACAGAATCGTCTGCCATAGCAGTTATAGGTTGTGTAGCCATAAAGCCTGCACAAGCCAATAAAGCAATAAATGCTTTTGAGTTTTTAAATAACGAATCTGATTTCATCATTCTTTTATTAGATTAATATTTATAAGGTATATTTACATTATCTTAGAAATAACCGATGCAAATTAAAATCATTTAGTTTTAATATAAAGTATATAAAATGAATAAAAATCGGCCTTGACGAGTTTGTGCATGCTAATTGACGAATTCACACACATTGCATGATTTTTGGTATAACTGAGTTTTAAGATTACAATTTGTTAACAGATTTCTTCATAACTTAAACACTTTATAAACATTTTTTTATTGTTGTTTATATTTATATACAGGCTTTTTTAGATATCGATTTCATTTTTCTAAAAATAAAAATGATGTAACATAATAGTGAGTAAAACATAAAATGTAACATAATAATTAGCTTACATATTTGTATTGCAATAAGATTGATGTTATTGTTGAAAAATCAGCTTTCATATTCTATTCTTATAATGAATAAGCAATAAAGAGATATGTAACAAATAGAACATACAGAAAATAATAAATAATAGTATACAAATTAATCAAACAGTCCAAAGTCATTATTTGAGCATAAATCTTTTATTTACCCGATTAATTCACTATTTTTGTTTAATTGTTATTAGAACTATACCTATGAAAAAAACATTATTTCTTTTATTCTTTTTTACATTCAACTTAATACATTTATCAGCAAATTCATTCACCACAAAGAGGCTAAGCATTGAAAATGGATTATCTAATAATTATGTTGTAGGGATAACTCAGGACAAGCAGGGACGCATGTGGATTGCTACCGAAGCAGGAGTAAATTGCTTTGATGGGAATCATTTAAAAGTATACAAAAAGAACTCTTCCGATTTATGTGGCAATGAACTTAATGCAATATTCGCTGATAATGAAGAGAATAAAATTTGGATAGGATCGCAAAGAGATGGTCTTAGCATATTCGACTGTTCTAAACAAACTTTTACTACTATTACAGCTCAAAGTGGAGAACAATCAATCACCACTAATGACATTACTGATATTAAAGGATCAAGAGATGGTAAGTCAATATTAGTAACAACTTACCATATGGGATTAAATCTGTATGATAAGAAGTATAAAACATTCACCAAAATTTATGATAATAAAGTAAATGAGTTAAAAGGAAAGAAATGTTTTACCGGTTGTGATGATGGTAAAGGCAATATATATTTAGGTCATGACGGCCAAGGAATGAGTATAATATCTACAGATGATTGGAAATTAAAAAACTTTACACACAAAAAGGGAGATAGTAGCTCAATCCCAAGTAATGTTGTACACTCGATTTATATTGACAGTTATACAAATGTTTGGGTTGGTACAGATAAAGGGATTGCACTATTCAACCCAAAAACAGAGACTTTTATCTCTTTCACTCATAACAATAATGATAATGCTTCTATCCTACCCGGTCAGGTTAGAGATATTAAGGAGATGATAAATGGAGAGTTATGGATATGTATAAACATGGGTGGTGTAAGTATCATTGATCTAAATGAAAGTTTTCTTATTTCTCCTAAAGAGCTTAAATTCAAAAATATTGTATCACAAAATAATACTTATGGACTTTCGAGCCCAAACGTAAGAACAGTATTTCAAGACAGATATGGTAATATATGGATTGGTAATTATAGAACAGGTGTTGATATAATAAGTTACCAACAGGCAGCTTTTAAAACTCTTCCATATATTACTAAAAATGAAAAAGATATATTAGGACGACAAATTTGGGGATTGAGCAGCATTGGAAATGAAATTTATGTCTCCTCCGAAGAGTATATTCATATTTATAATGAGAGAAAACAGAGTAAAAGTATAAATCTAACTCCTTATAGTTCAATTTCCAACTCACATCTAAATGTTATCTATAAAGACAAACAAAACTCGCTTTGGTTGGGTGCTTATAAAGATGGAGCCATATGCTACAATCCTAAAAAAGGAAAATTAGAGAGAATAACAGGAAGTAATGGATTGAATATCAACTGCTTCTTTGATGATGGTGAGTATATGCTTATTGGGGCGGATGAAGGAATTTATAGATATAAAGATGGAAAACTGTTTATTTGGGATGATATTAAGAGTCAACTTCCCGACAGAATGGTTCATGGCATATTAAGAGATAAAGAGGGAAAACTATGGGTAGGTACATTCGGTAAAGGTGTATCAATTTTTACTAATGATAATAAAAGAAAATGGAATTTCACTTTGGATAATGGGTTCCCTTCAAATGCTGTTAACCATATAATATTGGACTCTAAAAAAAGAGTTTGGGTGGCTACACGTGAAGGACTTATAAAATTCAACGAAAGTTCTACTCCTGACATATTTACTATATATAAAGAACAGAACGGGTTGGCAAATAGTCATGTTAAGGCAATATGTGAAGACATTAATCATAACATTTGGATAAGTACCAATAGTGGTATATCGCAATTGGATATAAAGAGTGATGAATTCTTTAATTACAACAACAGTGATGGTATTCCTATCGGCGACTTTATCAATAAATCAGTGACTATCGACGATGATGGATTGATTTATTTTGGCTCTCAAAATGGCGTATGTTACTTTAAGCCTGAATATGTTAGAGAAAAAAGAAAAGTTGCATCAGCTTCTATCACTGGATTTACTACATATACATCACTAAAAGAGAGTAAAAATGTAGAGGAAGAAATTGCCTTTTCTTCGGGAAAAGTTGAATTAACCAATAAACAGAACACATTCAAAATATCATTTAGTGTTTTAGATATTACTCAAAGTAGTCAAGCAGAATTTTCATATATGCTCGAAGGGCTTGAAAATGTTTGGTATACTACTCAGAATGAAAAACAGATAACATTTAGAAATATTCCTCCAGGAAACTATAAATTTTTACTGCGTTCACGACTTAAAAATCAAGAGTGGGATGAAAATATAGCATCTTTGGATATATACATTGCTCCACCGCTTTGGCTTACATGGTACTTTAAGTTGTTATACTTCATAATTGCATTTTTACTTGTACTATTTACTTTAAAGTCGTACAAGAGAAAGGTACATCTGGAAGGTAGTTTGAAGATGGAGAAAAAGAAGATTGCTGACCAACAAGAACTTAATAATGAGAGACTAAGATTCTATACTAATATCACTCATGAACTTAGAACACCTCTTACTTTGATATTAGGTCCTTTGGAGGATTTAATAAGCGATAAATCACTATCTATCAAACAGATAAACAAAATATCACTAATTAAAGATAGTTCACAACGATTACTCGATCTTGTGAATGAAATTATGGAGTTTAGAAAAACTGAGACTCAAAATAGAAAGTTAGCTGTAGCTAAGGATGACATTACGTCGGTTATTAAAGAGGTAGGATTACGCTTTAAAGAGTTGAATAATAATCCAAAAGTACAATATACAATAGATATTAATAGTGAAAAAAGTAATATCTATTTTGATAAGGGAATTCTTATAATTATTCTTAATAATCTTCTAAGCAATGCCGCTAAATATACTCCACAAGGTGAGATAAAAATATCTTTTGATTCAACTCAAGATAATGGCATTAATTACAGTGTGATTTCAGTAAGTGATACAGGATATGGAATAAATAAATCGGATTTACCTCGTATTTTCGAACGTTATTATCAAGGTTCTGGAAAACATCAAGTAACAGGTTCAGGTATTGGTCTGGCTCTTGTAAAGGGACTTGCTGACTTACATCAAGCTGAACTTTATGTGGAAAGTAAAGAAAACTATGGTACTACCTTTACTTTGAAGTTAATAAGTGATAATACTTATCCTGAAGCTATCCACAAGGATACGAATGTCGTTAAGCAAGAAGAGAAGGAATTAATGGATGAGGATATGCAAGAGCTGCAAAATCAGCAGAAAAATTTGATTCTGATTGTTGAAGATAACAATGACATACGAGAATATATAAAATCTTCACTTATAGAGGATTACGAAATTATTACAGCCTCTAATGGCGAAGAAGGATGGGAAATTGCTAAAGATAGAATACCAAACATTATAATAAGCGACATTATGATGCCTATTATGGATGGTATTGAGTTGTGTAAAAAGGTAAAGGAGGATATATGTACATGTCATATTCCTTTGATTTTGCTAACAGCAAAAGATACTCTTGAAGATAAAGTTGAGGGATATGCCAGTGGTGCCGACTCGTACATAACAAAACCATTTAGTGCCAAACTTCTTCAGAGCAGAGTATCCAATATTATTGAATCAAGAAAAAGAATTGCACGACTTATAAATAACTCAAATCACGATCAATCCTTACAGAAACAAGAGGCTATAAATTCTCTTAATAAGCTTGACAATGAGTTTATTAACAAGATAACTCGAATTATTGAGGAGAATCTTGATACTGAAAAAATGGATATTGGATTTATTGCCGATAAGATGTGTATGAGTCACTCTACTCTATATAGAAAGATTAAAGGGTTGACTGATATGTCGGCTAATGAATTTATCCGTAAGATAAAGATGCAAAATGGAGAGAGACTCTTATTAAAAGGGGAACAAAGCATATCCGAAATCTCATATATGATAGGTTTCAGCAGTGTAGCTTACTTCCGTCAATGTTTCAAAGACGAATATGGTATGTCCCCCTCGGAATATATAAAAAAAATGACTACTAGAACAGATCAAATGTAGTGATCTTATCACTCCAATGATGATCTTTTGCGAATGGTTCACCCGACCATGCACGCTGATTAGTCCATGGCTGTGCAGCATCTGTCCAGAATGGATGTGCTGCCGGCAATCCTAATGGAAGGAATGATAAAGATGTCATATATAAACTTCCATTATTTGTATACCAGTCAGCAATATTTGGTTGGCGACCGGCGAAACCTATAGTAAGGAAACCTTTCTCGTTGAAGTTCTCTTTTCCATCGAACATGCGATGCATCACTGAAGTAAGGGCAGAACGAACCTGTCCATTTGTTAATGAAGCAGGAAGTGTTTGATACTGTGCCATTAATGCAAGTGGTTGCATAGTTGCCATTCTATAAGGTATTGAACGACCAAATACTGGGAAAGTACCCTCTGGAGAGATCATTCTTTCGAGAACAATACTAAATTTCTGAGCACGATAAAGTGCGCGATCATAATATTTTTTATAGTCGATACGTGTATATGCCTTAGCATCTTTCATACACTGAAGTGTTTCAAGATACATAGGGTGGAAAACATAACTGCTATAGTAGTCGAAGGCAAATGTAGGTCCATCAGCATACCATCCGTCACCTGTATACCACTCCTCGACTTTGCGAATAGCCGAGTTTACTCTATAAGCATCGTATGGAGCACCAACCTTAGCAAGGAAACTTTCAATTATTGAAGAGAATAGCAACCAGTTTGTATAAGGAGGGTCTACACGACGAATAAGTGTGAACTCCTCAATATATCTCTTCTTTGTTGTCTCATCAAGTGGCAACCACAATGACTCATATCCACGAATAAGACTCTCGGCAATATAAGCTGCATCAACAAGAGGCTGTCCCTCTTTTCTCCATAACAGATAATCCGGACTTTGAGGATCAACAGCGTTAACATAACTCTTTAATGCCCATTGACGAAGTTGAGCACGTTTTTTACCCTCTTCACTATCATCATCAGGCAAATTTAACCAAGGAGCAATACCTGCCATCAAACGGCCAAAAGCCTCCATATAAGTCACACGGATATCACGACCATCCCAGTTAGGACTAGTCTCAACCAACATATTTTTCTGCAATTCACCATTTGCCATATTGCTCAACACAGGTGCTGCCATATTATATGCAAGTTCACACCAATAAGCACGGTCATTATTTTGACCAGATTCAATCATTCGTACATATTCACATGCAGCAAGCAAGAAGGCACCAACACCAAAATTGGCTGTTGAACGAGCATTCACAACCTGTCCTGGAATAGCTTTCTCACCTATTGGCTGTACATAACCTACAGTACCATCTTTTTGCAAAGCCTTATCGCGAAGATAGCTCCAAGCCTTTTGAATAGTAGGCATATATTCAGCTCTATCAAGATAACCATTGTTTACTCCCCAAATTATACCATAAGTAAAGAAAGCAGTACCACTAGTCTCTGCTCCGGGAGCATGTTCCGGGTCCATCATACTTCTAGTCCAATAACCTTCTGGTTGTTGAATAGCAGCAACAGCTTTCGCCATTCTTTTGAACTTATCAACGAAGAAATCTCTGTGTCTGTAGTCAGCCGGCAAATCTTTTAATACTTTAGCTAAACCGGCAAGCACCCAACCATCACCTCTAGCCCAAAAATCTTTCTTTCCGTTCACACTTTTATGACGTGGATAAACATATTTAGCATCACGATAATAAAGTCCCTCCTCTTTATCATACATTATACTGTCGGAGAATAATAAATACTGATAAAGTTTTTCTAGATAAAGTTTATTACCGGTTATCTTATAAAGTTTAGTCATAACAGGCATTACCATATAAAGCCCATCACTCCACCACCAATAATCGTTATTCTTAGTGCTCATTTGATACTCCATAACCTCACGAGCACGAGCTATTTTATAATTTTGTGGGTCTAAGTTGTATAGGTCAGCATAAGTTTGGAAACATATCTGGAAGTCACCAAAAAGGACATACTGATCTCTCTCTCCATAGCTATATTTCCACTCTTTTTTATTGTTGCTCTTTGCACCTTTCCATTGGTTATGATTTGCCCAATCTTCGGAATATTTTCTCCAAGTCTCATTTCCTGTTAGGAAATATGCCTCCATATTACCTGTATGGTAGGCTGCATGCTCCCAAAAAGATGACTTTAAAGGCGAATTATCCTTCTGCCATTTGTTGTTAACCTTTTCAATAATCTCTCTTACCTTTTGAGCCTCACTCTTGGCTGCCGTCATGTTCAGAGCGAACATTGCAACAACAGAAGTGAAGAACATTCTAATCACTATTTTTCTCATTCTATAATTGTTTTTAAACTATTCAATTCTAACACATATACATCAGTAGGATCTGATTCGATGGTTCTCTCACCATCACCTTGTTTTGTCTCTTGGATGAAAATATGCAGTTTCCTACTCTTTTTCCATAGTTCACTATCATAACTCGGCTCCCATGCATTAAGTGAGAAATCAGTGATATCAATCACTTTCCACTCCTCCTCTTTGCTATGGATATCCTTTTTATACGCTAATGATGCTTTACTCCCTCTTTCTGCATCACGGAAAATATAAAATACCCTGTTACCATCGACAACCATTCTTGGTCGTGAAATAGGAATCATCTTTGTTCCACCTCCTTTAAGAGAGAATGGAGTCACTCTCTTTCCTACAATATCACAATGCCATTTCCCATTCTCATTCCAAATCATTCGGAATTGAGGAATAGAGTCATTGCTATCTCTCCAATATGTTGCAATATAAGGGTTCCCTTTTGAGTCAGCACTCATACTGGTTTGATTGATAAGCTCATGATTTTGAGGTATATGCCAAGCATACTCTGCATTAGCTGCATTTATAGGTAATTGATATTTCGAACCATCACTTTTTTCCCAACTCTTACCTCCATCCTTCGAACGTGCATAACACATGTCATGGTTTGTTTCAACCATCCATGTCTCGCGCCAAACCCAAGAAAGATGGATTATTCCCGATTTATCAACGTATAACTGCCAATATGCGTTACGCTTATTTTCACCATCTATCAGAACATCTTGTACCCTAACCCATCTTTTCTCTTTAAGAATGTAACGATTCAATACAAGATTTCCTCTTCCTGAAGCACCTGAACGATATGCAAAAAGTAAATCACCACAAGGAAGCTTATAAAACTCAGGATAAGTAACATCATTCTCATTATCTCCAATCATCGCCTCCTTATCTCCAAGTATCAAAGATTCAGGTTTTACACTACGACAGTAGTTTAACTTATTGCCGTGATGATCGAACGAGATATGTATATATCCTTTACCATCAATCATCATACTGATTACATTGTGCGCATCACGCACATTACCTTTGTATTGTGAACGAGCAATCTCCCACTTTTGTGAGCCTACTTTACGTTTCCCAATAGTTAACCAACCTTGTGCATCATAATATGATATATATTGATGATTGTTATGAGTAACAATGGAATTATTTCGAAAAATAGTTGTGTTGACAGATGTGCAACTATATCCATCACCTACCTTAACCAGTTGTTGCGCTACAGCATAAACTGATAATAATAGAATAAAAGATATGATTAATATTCTTTTCATAACTATAAATAAAAAACATTACAAAATTATTAATATGTAAAAGAAGAAGAATAGAATAATTAAGCATAAAGGAGCTAGAAAATGGTCATTATCATGGTTTTTGCCCTTTTTACTAATAGATACAGCCAATATTATTAGTTAAGCAATATAAATACATTATTGTAATTATTAAATTTTCGTTATACCAAAAATAGAGTGATTAAATAGTATTTTTATCTTCTAGGATTTAGATTATTTAAAATCGTTATAAGAAAGGAGGAGAATATTGGAATAATCAAAATATTAAAGTTTAGATTTTTGTGGGTTCATCTTTATTAGTTTGCAAAAACACAAAACTTAATAATTATTTCTTTTATTCAATTTGATTTATTTCATTTGTATATATGATTAACATATAGAACAACACATAATAACTAATCTAAATATTATGAAAAGAGCTTTTATCACCTTTGCCGTTATCTTCTGTACAATATCACTATTTGCACAAGAGAAAATC
>JAEZKJ010000033.1 GCA_023415545.1 Bacteroidota bacterium | reverse complement strand
GGAATGTTTCACTCGGGTAATAGTGGCAGTATATTGAATAATATTGTTGAGAATGCATCTCTTCAGGTAGCAAAGAATGTTCCTGGGTTTGATGTTGTCCTTTATGGGCATGATCATAGGGAGGTTTGCACCGAAATTGAAAATGTGGATGGTGAGAAAGTGTTAATGGCAAATCCCGGAAGTAGGGCCAATTATGTAGCCAATATTACTATTGATTTCCTATTAAGAGACAAAAAGGTTGTAGAAAAAACAGTTAAGGGTGAGTTGGTTAATATGAATGATTATGAACCTGACAAAAATTTTATGTCTGAGTTCTCTAAACAATATAATCTAGTGTATGATTTTGTCTCTAAGAAAATAGGCAATATATCATCAACAATATCAGCAAAAGAGACATTCTTAGGACCTAGTGGTTTTATTAATATTCTTCATGATTTACAGATGAAAGTTTCAGGAGCAGACATCTCTTTTGCAGCACCTTTATCTTTTGATTCAAAAATTGAAAAAGGAGATATCTTCGTAAGCGATATGTTTAAACTTTATAGCTATGAAAATCTGTTATATGTAATGACTCTTTCGGGAAAGGAGATACAAGATTACCTTGAATACTCATATTCTAAATGGATAAATACAGTAAGCGATGAGAGTGAGCAGTTGTTGCTTATAAAGGAGGAAGGTGGTAAAAAATCATTAAAATATCCATCTTTCAATTTTGATTCGGCTGCTGGAATAGATTATGTTGTTGATATTACAAAACCTATAGGAAGTAGAGTTGTTATTCATTCTATGAGTAATGGAAAAGCTTTTCATTTAGACTCAATATATAAAGTAGCTATAAACTCATATCGTGGAAATGGAGGTGGAGAGATTTTAACAAATGGCTCTGGAATAGTTAAAGATGATTTGCCAAAAAGAGTAATTTGGTCTACTGATAGGGATATGAGATTCTACTTAATGGAGTACATAAAAAATAAGAAAAATATAAATGTTCCTCAGATGAATAATTGGAAGTTTATCCCAGAAGAACTTTATAATAAAGTAACAATTAATGATAGAAAATTTCTGTTGAATTAATTTTTCTAAGGTAAGTCATTATGGATAGACATACAGGATTATTAAATTATAAGATGATTGCTAAAGTTATAGGTATACTTTTACATGTAGAAGCATTTTTCTTCCTAATATGTGCTTTAGTATCAATATTATATAAAGGAAACGATTACATATATTTTTTATATTCAATTCTAATTAATATCTCTGTAGGTTCTATTTTCTTGTTGTTTAGCAAAAATGCAAGTACCAAAATATCTCGACGTGATGGTTACCTAGTTGTATCATTGACTTGGGTATTATTCTCGCTCTTTGGAATGATGCCCTACTATTTAGGAGGGTATATACCGAATATAACAGATGCTTTTTTTGAAACAATTTCGGGCTTTACAACAACCGGAGCTACTATTTTAGATGATTTAGAGTCGCTACCATATGGCATTCTTTTTTGGAGAAGCCTTACTCAGTGGATTGGAGGTTTGGGTATTGTAATCTTTACTATTGCTGTTTTACCGATATTTACAGGAGGTACTTTACAATTTTTCTCTGCTGAATATACCGGAACAGTTCATGATAGAATTCACCCTAAAATATCAAGTACAGCCAATAGATTGTGGATTGTATACATTGTTTTAACAATAATAGCTGCAGTTCTTTTTTACTTAGGTGGAATGGATGTATTTGATTCTATATGTCATTCTCTTACTACAACTTCTACGGGTGGATATTCAACAAAGCAGAATAGTATAGCATATTGGAACTCTTCGTATTTAGAGTATGTTACTATTATATTCATGTTCCTTTCATCAATTAATTTTTCTGTATATTTCCTTTGCATTAAAGGTAAGTTTTCAAAAATTATCCATGATACCGAGATAAAATACTTTTTGGGAATAATTGCTGTTATGACTGCAATAATTATGTTTTCTCTCTACTTTTTCATGGATTATAATATTGAAAATGCATTTAGAACTTCATTATTCCAAATAGTTTCCATACAATCATCATGCGGATTTATTACTGAAGATTATAGTCTTTGGCCTCAATATACTTGGATTATTTTTATTGTAGCAATGTCTATTGGAGGTTGTGGAGGTTCAACATCAGGAGGTGTCAAAATCTACAGAGTTGCCGCTATATTTAAAAGCGTTCGTAATGAGTTTAAAAAGTTGATCCACCCGGTAGCTGTATTACCCGTTCGAATGAATCATGGTGTTGTATCACCTAGTGTGTTAAGTGGTATAAAGACTTTTATAATATTCTATTTAATAGTCCTTTTAGCCGGATGGTTTCTACTATTATGTTGTGGAATAGAGTTTACTGAAGCTTTTGGCCTTTCTATTTCATGTTTAGGAAATACAGGTCCTGCATTAGGTGTATATGGCTCGGTAAATAGTTGGAGTTCTTTGCCTGAAGTTGCAAAATGGCTTACCTCTTTTCTTATGCTAGTTGGAAGGTTGGAACTTTTTAGTGTTCTGCTTCTATTTTATCCTGGATTTTGGAGTAAACAATAATTCCCTGATTGAATGTTCAATGGCAAATAGGGGGTGATATATAATTAATCTAGGTCCCGAGAAACGCATAATATCTCGTATTTTACTCTTCATTTGTGGATTGTAACAATGTATAGGGCATAGTCGGCAAGTTGGTTTTTCCTCGCCGAATTTACAGTTATCTAATCTTTTGAGGGCATAGTTTATTACCTCTTCACACTCTTTGCAAAGATGCTTATTGCCCTCTTTCTTTTGACAATATAGTTTTATCATTGTCTCAATAACTCTCTTTTCTCTGTTTATTTTACTCATTACTCCAAAATTTTTCTTGCTTTTCAATAATGATATTTTTTTGAGTAACAGGATGTTTGAACTCTATTCTTTGGGCGTGAAGAAATAATCTGGAATCTTTTCTTCCGTAAAGTTCATCACCAAGAATAGGAGTGTTTAATCCATCTTTATGAGCACAATGTACTCTAAGCTGATGCGTTCTACCTGTTATAGGATATAACTCAATTCTAGAATACATTTTGTTATCACGCTTAAACTCGTTAGTTACCTTATATCTTGTTATTGCTATTTTACCATTTTCAAAATCTACTTTTTGTCTTGGTCTATCGTAGTAATCGGGTGATAAAGGTAATTTTATAAATCCCTGTTTCTCATCTATAGTGCCATCAAGAATGGCTATATATCTCTTTTTAACCTCCCTGGAAATAAATTTTTGCTGAAGTATTTTATGAATATTTTTATTCTTTGCTATAATCATTACTCCAGAAGTTGCCATATCTAATCTATGTACGATAAAGGGAGCTGATAAGGATGGGTATAATTTCCGTACCAAGCTTTCAACTGATTCATTACTCTCTTTTCCAGAGACAGATAACATACCTGAAGGCTTGTTTATTGCTAAAAGATATTCATCTTCAAAAAGTATTTCAAGTTCGTTTCCTCTTTTCAAAGAGGCCGGATTATCCTCAACATTCAATCCCTTTAGCATATGAGAAAGTATAGGCTTACATTTTCCCATGCAGGCCGGATAAAACAGACCTTCATGTCGGACCTCATTTTGTGGAGAATCT
This sequence comes from Bacteroidota bacterium, assembly GCA_023415545.1. Taxonomy (GTDB): domain Bacteria; phylum Bacteroidota; class Bacteroidia; order Bacteroidales; family Bacteroidaceae; genus Phocaeicola. The sequence goes on along the minus strand of JAEZKJ010000033.1, from coordinate 8,843 downwards.
CCTAACCAAAATTCAGCCATAGCAATTGGAGTTAATGAATGAAGAAATGCATATTGCAAAAGTTTTGGCGCAGCACATTCACCGGCTCCTGCAGGAGGAGTTTTTGAGGGGGTTGAAGAAAATATGCTCCATAAATCCATTTCCTCACCAATGGCATTCAAAAACTTGAATTCAGAGAATATTCTTTTTTGTAAAGACTCTGAATCTTTTCTTCTTTTATCTTTTAAAAAGAGAATTTCTTTTTCAATAGCATTAATTTCGTTGACAAGTTTGTTCTCGCTATCAGTTAATCTCTTTACTAATCTTTTAAATTCAGCCTTTTGAAACTGACTCTCTTTAATTAACTCTTTTTCATCTATTTCGTTAACTAAATTATTCTCTCTTATTTTATCTCTTTCCTCTTTTCTTGTTTTTAGAATCTCTTTTTCTCGTTCGATTATCTTTTTGTTTTCAAGTTTCATAATCTCTAATTGAGATTTCATCTTTTGAAACTCTTCATTACTTTCTAACAAGAATATTTGTTGATTTATGTTTATAATCTTTTTTTCTTCTTCTTTGAAAAAAGATGTAGGAGATAAAAGATCATATACCGGTGGAACGAAGAAAGATTTTATTTCTTCACAATTAATATTACCAGAATAGGCAGCTAAATAACCTAAATTACTGCTTTTATCTTTTACTACTAATACACCAAACATTTTACCAGCCCTTATATCTTTAGGATATGGGGTTATAGTATGCAAATAACTCTTTACCTCCTCAGCTGCTGTCATGCAAAGTTGATGAGGTGTGTAGTTAAAAGGGTAGGTGAATTTCTCGGGTAAAGAGATATTCTTTATGTTATTTTTATAATAGTGTATCATAACTTGATGCAAAAATAGTGATATATCAGAATCATTTATTTATTTTTATTGTTGTATTTACAAAAATGAGTTTAACTACTATTATAATTAAACCTCTTATGAAAAAATTAGTGTGTCCACAATGCAGAATTGCTGCAATGTTTGTAAAGAATGATTTAAATGAAAGACGTTTGGTATATGTAAATGAAAAAAAGGAAATCGTACCTAAAAATCCTGAAGAGTCGCTTGATGGATTTGACCTTTCTGTAGTTTATTGTCTTGGCTGTTCTTGGTCAGGTTTACCAAGTAAAATGGTTAAATATTGATTTTTTTAATATCACCAATTTATTATTTCTAATATAAAACTACATTTGCATGATTTTCAGTTTTAGTTTAATTAAGTAAAATCAATTACTTTTGCTTTAAAATTAGCTAATATTTAAATGTAATATTATGAATAAGTTGATTATAAATTCATATGAAGATTTTGAGAAGATGGTTGGTCAGAAGATAGGAGAGTCTGATTATGTTACTCTATCACAGGAAAGAATAAATCTTTTTGCTGATGCAACTCTAGATCATCAATGGATCCATGTTGATCCGGAAAAAGCAGAAAAAGATAGCCCTTTTCATAGTACTATTGCTCATGGCTATTTAACTTTATCTATGCTTCCATATTTATGGAATCAAATTATTGAGGTTAATAATTTGAAGATGATGATAAACTATGGAATGGATAAAATGAAATATGGGCAACCTGTTCTTGCAGGGCAAAGTATTCGATTGGTTGCTTCATTACAATCTTTGCAAAACTTACGTGGGGTAGCAAAAGCTGAAATAAAATTTGTTATCGAGATTAAAGATCAGCCAAAGAAAGCTATTGAGGGTATTGCAATATTCTTATACTATTTTAATTAATATGAATTTTTTAAAACAAAATATCTTTTAAACTATATAATCCTGCTTTATTACCAAGATAAAGCAGGATTATTGTTTTATTATTTGTCATTAAAAAGATATTTTAATCTATCTATATTACTTCTCAATGAATTAATTTGTATTTTTGTAAAATATATGAGTAGAATATTAGCTATTGATTTTGGGAAAAAACGCACAGGTATTGCTGTAACTGACTCTTTGCAGATTATAGCAAATGGACTAACAACTGTTGCAACGAATGAGTTGATGAAATTCATTCTTGATTATATTTCCAAAGAAAAGGTAGAAAGAATAATTGTTGGCCATCCTAAAACAATGAATAATGAGGATTCTGACAATATGAAATCTATCATTCCGTTTGTTAATCAGCTTAAAAAGAAAGTTCCTAATATACCTGTTGAATATTTCGATGAGAGATTCACATCAGTATTGGCACATAAAGCGATGCTTGATGGAGGACTAAAGAAAAAGTCGCGTCAGAATAAGGCTCTAGTAGATGAAATCAGTGCAACAATAATTCTACAATCATATCTGGAATCAAAAAGATATTAAAAATAGAATACAATGATATTACCAATTTACGTTTACGGACAACCGGTTCTTCGTCAGGAGGCAGAAGATATAACTCCTGATTATCCAAATTTGAAAGAGTTGATACAAAATATGTTCGAGACAATGGATAGAGCTGATGGAGTAGGTTTAGCAGCTCCTCAAGTGGGTTTGCCTATCCGATTAGCTGTTATCGACCTAGACGTTATGTCGGATGAATATCCGGAATATAAAGATTTTCGTCGCGCTTATATAAACCCAAGAATAATAGAGACAGCAGGTGATGAGGTTTCTATGGAAGAGGGCTGCTTAAGTCTTCCAGGAATTCATGAGACAGTAAAAAGAGCAGAAAAAATTCATGTCACTTATTTAGATGAGGATTTAAATCCACACGATGAATGGGCAGAGGGCTTTTTAGCTAGAGTTATGCAACACGAGTTCGATCATCTTGATGGTAAAATGTTTATTGATCATATCTCTACTATGCGCAAGCAGATGGTTAAAGGTAAACTAAATTCGATGATTAAAGGAAAAGCTCGTTGCTCATATAAAGTTAAAACTGTTAAGTAATTAAATCTATTGATTAATTTATAGAGATATGTACATATTTCCACAAATAAAAATGATAAAACGCACTTTTTATCTTTTTGTGTTATTATTGTTCTCGTCTGTAACTCTGTTTGCTCAGATTAATACAGAAAGAGTGATGACAATAGGTCGCAATGCACTTTATTTTGAGGATTATGTATTATCTATTCAATATTTTAATCAAGTTATCAATGCAAAACCATATCTATCAGAACCATATTTTTACAGAGGATTAGCAAAAATTAATCTTGATGATTTTCAAGGAGCAGAAAATGATTGTACTGAGTCAATCGAAAGAAATCCTTATGTTGTGAGTGCTTATCAGGTACGTGGATTATCGAGAATAAAACAGAATAATATTAAAGGTGCAATCTCAGATTATGAAAAAGCACTTGTATATGATCCTGAGAATATAGGTATATGGCATAATCTATCACTTTGTAGAATAGAAGAGAAGGATTATGATGGAGCACAAAGAGATTTGAATAAGCTAATTGTAATATCTCCTAAATATACCAAAGCTTATCTTATGCGTGGAGAAGTGTTTCTTAAACAGAAAGATACTATCTCGGCTGAGAAAGATTATGAAACAGCTTTAATAATTGATAAATATGACCCTGATATTTGGTCAAGCAGGGCTATGCTTAGACTACAACAACAAAAGTACAAAGATGCAGAGTCGGATTTAGATAATGCAATTCATCTTTCTACTAAAAATTCGGCTGTCTATATTAATAGGGCATTGGCTAGATATCATCAGAAGAACTTACGAGGTGCAATGAGTGATTATGATTTTGCTTTAGATATTGAACCAAATAATTTTATAGGGCATTATAATCGAGGACTTTTAAGAGCCCAAGTAGGTGATGACAATCGCGCTATTGAAGATTTTAATTTTGTCATTAAGATGGAGCCTGATAATATGATGGCTATTTTTAATCGTGGCTTATTACTTTTTCAAACAGGTGATTTTAAGGGAGCAATCAAAGATTATAGTTCGGTTATTAATGAGTATCCTAACTTTTTGCTCGGCTATAGATATAGAGCTGAGGCAAGACGTAAAGTAGGAGACCTTAAAGGTGCTGAGCAGGATGAGCTTGTTCTTTTAAAAGCTCAACTGGATAAAATGAATGGTGTTAAGAAAAATAATACTTCAAACAATAATACCCGAAATAAGTCAGATAAGAATATGGATAATTACGGGAAAATTGTTGTTGCCGACGATGAAGATGATAACAGTATTTATAAAAGAAATTATAGAGGAAAAGTACAAAATAAAAACATTACCATTACTCCTCAACCTATGTTCGCATTTACTTACTATGAAAAACATAGTGAAGTTAAGCGTCAGGTAAACTTTTATAAATTTATTGATGAACTTAATGCTAAAAAAGAGTTCTCTGAAAGATTAATAATAACAAATGAAGAGGCACCATTAAGCGAAGAACAAGTAAAAAAACATTTCAGTTCGATTAATGATTTATCCACTGTTATTGATGAAGATCAAGGCTTTTCACATAGAAGATTTGCACGTGCACTTGACTTTTATTTAGTGCAGGATTTTGCTAGCTCACTTGGTGACCTAGATAAGATGATAGAAGCGCAACCATCTTTTTTCCCATCTTATTTTATGAGAGCTCTAATAAAATACAAGCAATTAGAGTATTTGAAGATGGAAAAAGAGTATGATGTTAGTGCTGTCAATGAGGAAAATAAAACGATAAAACCTTTAGATTACGAATTGATCAAAAAGGATTTAGATATTGTAGTTGAGTTAGCTCCCGACTTTGTTTATGGTTACTATAATCGTGCTAACATTTATTCATTAATGAAAGATTATAGAGCTGCTTTGGTTGATTACAACAAAGCGATTCAACTGGACCCTAAATTTGCAGATGCCTATTTTAATAGAGGCTTGATAAATATATACTTAGGAAATAATCGTCAAGGTATATTAGATTTAAGCAAAGCAGGTGAGTTGGGACTTTATTCAGCTTACAATATAATTAAACGTTTTACAGATAGAAAAGAATAACATTTTTTTGCTAGATAAGAGTGATGTAAAAAGAATTATATATTTTTGCATCACTTAGATAGAATATATAATTATAATTATGATAAAAATTACATTTCCTGACGGTTCCTCCAGAGAGTACGAAAAAGGAGTAACTGGTTTGCAGATTGCAGAGAGTATCAGTTCGCGACTAGCCCAAGATGTATTGGCATGTGGAGTGAACGGAGAAACGTGCGATTTATCACTTCCTATAAATGAAGATGCTTCGATAGTTCTTTATAAATGGGATGATGAGCAGGGTAAACATGCATTTTGGCATACAAGTGCCCATCTTCTTGCAGAGGCATTGCAAGAACTTTATCCTGGAATTCAGTTTGGTATAGGTCCAGCTATAGAGAATGGATTCTATTATGATGTTGATCCGGGAGAAGCAGTAATTAAAGAGTCGGATCTTCCTGCTATTGAGAAGAAAATGGCTGAATTGGCTGCTAAAAAAGAGACTCTTGTTAGAGAGAATATTAAAAAAGAAGACGCTCTGAAAAAGTTTGGTGAGAGAGGTGAAACATATAAATGTGAGCTTATCTCTGAACTTGAAGATGGACATATCACAACATATACACAAGGTTCTTTTACAGATCTTTGTCGTGGCCCTCATATTACATCTACAGCTCCAATTAAAGCTGTTAAACTACTTTCTGTAGCTGGTGCATATTGGAGAGGTCGTGAAGACCGTAAACAGCTTACTCGTATTTATGGTATCTCTTTCCCAAAGAAAAAGATGCTCGATGAGTATCTTACTCTTTTAGAAGAGGCAAAGAAACGTGACCATAGAAAGATAGGTAAAGAGATGGATCTTTTCATGTTCTCAGAAACAGTAGGAAAAGGTCTTCCAATGTGGCTTCCTAAGGGTACAGCTCTTAGACTTCGTCTTCAAAATTTCTTACGTAGAATACAGGCAAGATATGATTATCAAGAGGTAATGTGTCCACCTATCGGAAACAAGAATCTATATATCACTTCAGGTCACTATGCAAAATATGGTAAGGACTCGTTCCAACCTATTCATACTCCTGAAGAGGGTGAAGAGTATTTCCTTAAACCAATGAACTGTCCTCATCACTGTATGATATATAAAAACTCTCCTCGTTCATACAAGGACCTTCCACTTCGTTTAGCAGAATTCGGTACAGTATGTCGTTATGAGCAGAGTGGTGAGCTACATGGATTAACTCGTGTTCGTAGTTTTACTCAAGACGATGCACATCTATTCTGCCGCCCCGATCAGGTTAAGGATGAGTTCTTAAAAGTAATGGATATTATCTCAATTGTTTTCGATTCAATGAATTTTGAAAATGTTGAGGCTCAGATATCTCTTCGCGATAAAGTTAATCGTGAGAAATATATTGGTAGCGATGAGAACTGGGAGAGAGCAGAGAGTGCTATTATAGAGGCTTGTAAAGAGAAGGGTATTAAGGCTAGAGTAGAATATGGTGAAGCTGCATTCTACGGTCCAAAACTTGACTTTATGGTTAAGGATGCTATCGGTCGTCGTTGGCAGCTAGGTACTATTCAAGTTGACTATAATCTTCCTGAACGCTTCCAACTTGAGTATATGGGCTCTGATAATCAGAAACATCGTCCTGTAATGATTCACCGTGCTCCTTTTGGTTCAATGGAACGCTTTATTGCTGTTTTAATCGAGCACACTGCCGGTAAATTCCCATTGTGGTTGATGCCTGATCAAGTTGCTATCCTTCCTATTTCGGAGAAATTCAATGATTATGCTGAGGAGGTTAAAGCACTTCTTCGCAAATATGACATCCGTGGTGTTGTTGATGATAGAAATGAAAAGATAGGTAGAAAGATACGTGATAACGAAATGAAACGTATTCCATATATGCTTATCGTTGGTGAGAAAGAGGCTGCAAATGGTGAAGTAGCAGTTCGTAAACAGGGTGAAGGAGATAAAGGTTCTGTAAAAATAGAGGATTTTGCTAAAAATATAGCTGAAGAAGTTTTTAATATGATAAATAAATGGTAACTTTGCAGCCGTTTATTATGCATAGCTTATTGAACCTTACGCATAATTTTATGTTTTTAAATAGAAATAATTAATCAATATAAAAAAAAGAACAAACAGGAACTAATAGTTTTTTAATGAAGAATGACAGTTTAAAAGGGCAACATCGAATCAATGAACAGATTCGTGCCAAAGAAGTCCGTATAGTCGGCGATGAAGTTGAGCCAGCAGTTTATCCAATAGCACAAGCGTTAAAAATGGCTGAAGATAATGATGCTGATCTAGTAGAAATATCACCCAATGCTGTTCCTCCAGTTTGTAGAATTATTGATTATTCTAAATTTCTTTATCAACTAAAGAAACGTCAAAAGGAACAAAAAGCTAAGCAGGTTAAGGTTAACGTTAAAGAGATTCGTTTTGGACCACAAACTGATGACCATGATTATAATTTTAAATTAAAGCATGCTATTGGTTTTTTACAAGACGGAGATAAAGTTAAAGCTTACGTATTTTTTAAAGGACGCTCAATTCTATTCAAGGAACAAGGTGAAGTTCTTTTATTACGTTTTGCTAACGACCTTGAAGAGTATGCTAAAGTTGAACAGATGCCGCTTCTAGAAGGAAAAAGAATGACTATTTCTTTAGCTCCAAAGAAACAGGCAGCTCCAAAGAAACAAGCAGCTCCTGCAGAGCCAGAAAAAAAATGAAAAAAGTGCGTAACGCGCCGGTATAGTGCGTTACCATAATAAATAATAATTATTAAAATTTAAAAAGATGCCAAAGATCAAGACTAACTCCGGTTCTAAAAAAAGATTTACTCTTACCGGAACAGGTAAAATCAAAAGAAAGCACGCTTTTCATAGTCATATCTTGACTAAGAAAACTAAAAAGCAAAAAAGAAACCTTGTACATTCAGCATTAGTAGCAAGTGCTAATATTGATCAAGTTAAGGAACTTCTTTGCATGAAGTAATTATTAAAGCGTAAAAGTATTTTTTTATTATTAACCGAATGTCTTAGCTTTAAGATCACAATGATGTGACGCTAACATTCAAAAAAAAGAATTTAAACTATGCCAAGATCAGTAAATCATGTTGCTTCAAGAGCAAGAAGAAAGAAAATTTTAGGTCTAACAAGAGGTTACTTCGGTGCAAGAAAGAACGTTTGGACTGTTGCTAAAAACACTTGGGAAAAAGGTTTGACTTATGCTTACCGTGACCGTAAAAACAACAAGCGTAACTTCCGTGCATTGTGGATACAACGTATCAATGCTGCTGCACGTTTAGAAGGTATGTCTTACTCAAAGTTGATGGGTGCTTTGCATAAAGCTGGTATCGAAATCAACCGTAAAGTTTTAGCTGATTTAGCTGTTAACCACCCTGAAGCATTCAAGGCTGTTGTAGCTAAAGCAAAAGCTGCTTAATTAGAAAATCTTTTTTTCTATATAAAGGCTAGGATAACATTTATCCTAGCTTTTTTTATTACTTTACGATATATAATGTAATAAAGATTTAAAAAAGATTTAACCTTAGTTATTTAACAAACAAAGCCCTCCAAAGCTTGTTTATATTATGAAAAACGAGTATATTTGTATAACAAAAGGAGATGAAAAATTAGCCGCATTAGTTCGATTGGGAAACTCATCAAACTAATCTGAAATACCGAGACATAGCTTCATCTTCCAATGGCGGGCCACGCCTTCGGGTAGCTTTTAAGCCGGTGGATTACAAAGGAGGAGGGCACTCAAATCTTGTCATTCGGAGTTTCATCGCATCACTAATGCGGCTTTAATATAAGAGAGAACGATGTCAATTTGTTGGCATCGTTTCTTTTTATTATAACTATTCTAATACTAATAATAGTAAATATATGATATTCTATTTTTCAGGAAC
>JAEZKJ010000095.1 GCA_023415545.1 Bacteroidota bacterium | reverse complement strand
GCAGTAGGATTGGCAGATAGTGGAAAGAAAATACTTCTTATAAGTACAGACCCTGCTTCAAATTTACAGGATGTATTCAATCAACCACTTAATGGTTACGGCACGGATATTGAGGAAGTGCCCGGATTGACTGTAGTAAATCTAAATCCTGAAGAGGCAGCAGCAGAGTACAGAGAGAGTATAATAACACCATTTCGAGGCGCACTTCCTGAAAGTGTTATTCAGAATATGGAAGAACAACTTTCTGGATCTTGCACGGTAGAAATTGCTGCTTTCAACCAATTCTCTGATTTTATTACTGATGCAAACAAAGCAAAAGAGTATGACCACATTATTTTTGATACAGCACCTACGGGACATACTTTGAGAATGTTACAATTACCATCAGCTTGGAGCACATTCATTAGTGAAAGTACTCATGGTGCATCTTGTTTAGGACAATTATCAGGTTTAGAAGAGCGCAAAGGAGTTTATAAACAAGCAGTAGAAAAACTTTCGGACACTAATTCTACTCTTTTAGTATTGGTAAGCCGCCCTGAAAATGCGCCTTTAAAGGAGGCCGAACGTTCTTCACATGAGTTAAAATTACTTGGTATTAAAAACCAACTTTTGGTTATAAACGGGCTTTTATTACAATCGGATGACTCAGATACGCTATCAAAACATATATACGAGAGGCAGCAAAATGCAATGAAACAGATACCTGAGGAGTTGATGAAGTATCCTTCTTATTTTGTTCCATTACGATCATACAATTTATCAAATATAGAGAACATTCGACGGATGCTATACAGTGATAATTTAACTTATGATACAAACTATCAACGAATCACTGAGGTAAAAGGGATAAATGAATTAGTAAATGATCTTTACCAATCAGGCAAAAAAGTAATCTTCACTATGGGTAAAGGTGGCGTGGGGAAAACAACATTAGCTACAGAAATAGCTATTAAATTAAAAGATTTGGGAGCAAAGGTACATCTTACTACAACTGATCCGGCAAACCATCTGAACTATAATCTTGCAGTTCAGGAGGGGATAACAGTAAGCCGTATTGATGAAGAAAAGGTGTTGGAAACTTATAAAAACGAGGTGCGCACTAAAGCAGCTGAAACTATGAGTACCGAAGATATGGAATATATAGAAGAGGATTTACGTTCACCATGTACACAGGAAATAGCTGTTTTCCGTGCTTTTGCTGAAATTGTGGATAAAGCGGATAATGAAGTGGTTGTTATTGATACAGCACCTACAGGACATACTTTGTTGCTGCTTGATGCTACCGAAAGTTATCATAAAGAGGTACAACGTACTCACGGAGATACTCCTGAATCGGTAAAAAAACTTTTACCTCGTTTGAGAAATCATCAAGAAACGGAAGTAGTTATTGTTACACTTCCTGAAACTACTCCGGTATTTGAAGCCCAACGATTACAAATGGATTTACAACGTGCAGGAATAAATAATAAATGGTGGATTGTAAATGCTTGTTTATCATTAACAAATACAAATAACTCCTTTTTATCTGCTAAGGCACAAAATGAATTGGTTTGGATAAAGAGAGTTGAAGAGTTATCTAAAGGTAATGCAGCACTAATTGCTTGGAATAATAAATAATTACTATTATGAAAAAGAGACAAGGAATTGGATTTTTCGAAAAATATTTAACTCTATGGGTTGCTCTTTGCATAGTTATTGGGATTGCTATAGGACAGTGGATTCCTATAATTCCACAAACATTGAGCAAATTTGAATATGCTAACGTATCTATACCTGTAGCTATACTTATCTGGTTAATGATATATCCTATGATGCTAAAGGTAGATTTTAAAAGTATTAAGAATGTAGGAAAACGACCTAAAGGAATAATTGTAACTTGTATCACAAATTGGCTGATAAAGCCTTTTACCATGTTCGCAATAGCATATTTGTTCTTTTATGTAACTTTCAAATCCCTTATACCTACACATTTAGCTGAAGAATATTTAGCGGGAGCTGTTCTGTTGGGAGCTGCACCTTGTACAGCAATGGTATTTGTATGGAGTTATCTAACAAAGGGAGACGCAGCCTATACCCTTGTACAAGTAGCTGTAAACGATTTAATAATATTGATAGCCTTCGCCCCTATCGTAGCTTTCCTGTTGGGTATTGGTGGTGTATCTATTCCATGGGACACCCTTTTATTGTCCGTAGTGCTATTTGTAGTTATACCACTTGCAGCCGGTGTAATTACACGCATAATAATTATACACAAAAAAGGAGTGGAATATTTCAACAACCAGTTTATTAAAAAATTTGATAATTATACGATAGGTGGACTGCTATTAACGCTTATTATTCTCTTTTCATTTCAAGGTGAAACAATATTGGAGAATCCACTTCATATATTGTTGATTGCAATACCTCTTATTTTGCAAACAGTATTGATATTTTTCATTGCTTATGGTTGGGCTAAATGGTGGAAATTACCTCATAATGTAGCCGCTCCAGCAGGAATGATTGGAGCAAGTAATTTCTTTGAATTATCTGTTGCAGTAGCTATATCTCTATTTGGATTACAATCAGGAGCTGCATTAGCTACCATAGTTGGTGTACTTGTAGAGGTTCCTGTAATGTTATTATTGGTAAATATTGCAAATAGAACTCGTAAATATTTCGATAATGTAATATGTATATAAAAAAAAGGGTTCAAATCGTATTGATTTGAACCCTTTAACTTTGCGGAGAGACAGGGATTCGAACCCCGGGAACCTCTCAGTTCAACGGTTTTCAAGACCGCCGCAATCGACCACTCTGCCACCTCTCCAGAACTTCATTTATGAAGCGCTTTCCTTTCGAATGCGTTGCAAAATTAGGCTGTTTTTTTGAATCTCGCAAGAGTTTGAACACTTTTTTTGGAAGAAAAATTGATATTAATTCACTTAAAACACTCTGTAGTTGCAGTAGAACACATATTATCAGCAATTTAACTTAACTTCTATTACACTCACTAAAACTTTTAAAAAGCACAACAAAAATCACACAATAAGTAAAAACAGTTGAAAATATCGAAAATCTATTCCCCATTTTATGAAGAACAATGCTTACAAATGAATAAAAGTTGGCATTTTAATAAAGAGTTTTTCTTTTCAAAATCTCAATTATTTGTTTTTTTTCATATATAAAGTAAACTTTTTGCTTGTAATTCATTTTCTTTGCATTATAAAAGTATATTTATAACAAATAAAATATAATGCAAGTAATGAAAAAGAGATTTTTCCTCACCTACATCCTGTTTACATTTTTTAGCCTCTTAGCAATTGCGCAGATACAAGAACCTGTAAAATTTAAGACAGAGCTAAAGAATTTATCACCTACAGAAGTTGAAATAATTTTTACCGGCTCTATAGAACCGGGATGGCATGTATACTCTACTGACCTACCCTCGGGTGGTCCGATATCTGCAACATTCAATGTAGATAAAATTGAGGGTGCCACACTTGATGGTAAACTTAAACCTGTTGGTAAAGAGGTTGAAAACTTCGATAAAATATTCGAAATGAATCTTCGTTATTTTGCAAACACAGCGAAATTCGTTCAAAAGCTAAAACTCAATGCTCCTACTTTCCATATCGAAGGTTATCTGGAGTATGGGGCATGTAATGATGAAAATTGTCTCCCTCCTACTGAGGTATCTTTCTCTTTTTCAGGTAAAGGTCCACAAAGCAGTGTGGCAGAGAAAAAAAATGATATCGTAAAAGAAGAGGCTAAGGCAGATGAAAAAAATATTGAAAAAACTGTGACTACTGAAGCAGAACAAGCTAAAACAGATTCAGTAACTACAGATGTATCAACAATCGAGAATCTATGGAAACCTGTCATTAATGAGTTGAACAATTTTGGAGAAGAGAACAACTCGACAACCGATCGTTCTATTTTCTTTATTTTCATTGCAGGTTTCGTTGGCGGTCTTCTTGCTCTTTTTACTCCATGTGTATGGCCTATCATTCCAATGACAGTAAGTTTCTTTTTGAAACGTTCAAAAGATAAGAAAAAAGGTATACGTGATGCTTGGTTATATGGTGTATCAATCGTTGTTATTTATGTTACTTTAGGTCTTGCTGTAACTCTGATTTTCGGTGCCAGTGCTTTGAATGCACTCTCAACAAATGCGATATTCAACATTCTATTCTTCTTGATGCTTGTAGTATTCGCTGCTTCATTCTTTGGGGCTTTCGAAATTACACTACCATCAAAATGGAGTAACGCTGTAGATAATAAAGCAGAACAAACCAGTGGATTGCTTAGCATATTCCTCATGGCATTTACACTATCTCTTGTATCCTTCTCATGTACAGGTCCTATCATTGGATTCCTACTTGTAGAGGTATCAACAACAGGTAGCATAGTTGCTCCAGCAATTGGTATGTTGGGATTTGCACTTGCTCTTGCCTTACCATTCACACTTTTTGCGATGTTCCCATCTTGGCTTAAGTCTATGCCTAAATCGGGAGGATGGATGAATGTTATAAAAGTTGTACTTGGTTTCTTAGAACTTGCATTTGCTTTGAAGTTCTTATCTGTGGCCGACCTTGCTTACGGATGGAGAATTCTAGATAGAGAGACATTCCTTTCACTATGGATTGTAATATTCGCTCTGTTAGGATTCTATCTTCTTGGTAAAATCAAGTTCCCACACGATGATGATGATACAAAGATTGGTGTTCCACGTTTCTTTATGGCACTAGCCTCATTAGCATTTGCTGTATATATGGTTCCCGGACTTTGGGGAGCTCCTTTGAAAGCTGTAAGTGCTTTTGCTCCACCTATGAATACTCAGGACTTCAACCTATACAATAATGAGGTCCACGCTAAATATGATAACTATGATCTTGGTATGGAAGCTGCTAAAATAGCAGGTAAACCGGTTATGCTCGATTTCACCGGATATGGTTGTGTAAACTGTAGAAAGATGGAAGCTGCTGTATGGACCGACTCAAAAGTCAGCCAGATTATGAATAACGATTACATTTTAATTACTCTTTATGTAGACGATAAAACACCTTTGGAAGAGCCTATCAAAGTTATTGAGAATGGCAATGAACGTACTCTACGTACTGTTGGTGACAGATGGAGTTATCTTCAAAGAAGCAAGTTTGGTGCAAATGCTCAACCATTCTATGTTCTAATCGATAACCAAGGTATGCCTTTAAATAAATCGTATTCATATGATGAAAATGTAGATAAGTATGTTGACTTCCTACAAACTGGTTTGAAAAACTACAAAAAATAAAAACACAATGATGGATAAATCTGAAAGAGAGCAGATTATTAACCTTATAAATCGTGAAGTAGTACCTGCAATAGGCTGTACTGAGCCAATTGCAGTTGCACTTTGTGTCGCTAAGGCTACTGAAATACTTTCTAAACGCCCTGAAAAAATAGAGGTTTTTTTAAGTGCCAATATATTGAAGAATGCAATGGGAGTTGGTATTCCAGGTACAGGAATGATAGGGTTACCTATTGCAATTGCTCTTGGTGCATTAGTAGGTAAATCAGAATATGGGCTTGAGGTGCTTAAAGATTCAACTTCCGAGCATGTGGAAGAGGGTAAAAAAATGATCGCCCAAAACAATATCAACATTTCACTAAAAACTAATATTGAAGAAAAACTTTACATCGAAGTTATTTGTAAAGAGGGCGACAACATATCCAAAGCAATAATCAGTTCAGGGCATACAAACTTTATATATCTAAGTAAAAATGAAGAGGTATTTCTTGATAAACAGCAAAACAACTCAGTTGCTAATGAAGAAGTAAATATTGATTTAAATCTTTATAAAGTTTATGAGTTTGCTACTACTGCCCCAATAGATGAAATTAGATTTATATTAGAATCGGAAAGACTAAATAAATCGGCTGCAGAGCGTTCTCTTAATGGTTCATATGGGCATGAGTTGGGCAAAATATTAAGAAATAGCAGTAATAAAAAAAATTTCCTTGGAGATAATACTTTCTCGAACATTTTATCATACACTTCGGCTGCTTGCGATGCGCGAATGGCTGGAGCAATGATTCCTGTAATGAGTAACTCAGGAAGTGGGAATCAAGGTATTACAGCTACTCTTCCTGTTGTGATTTATGCTCGAGATAATAATAATAGTGAAGAAGAACTAATAAGGGCTTTAATTTTAAGTCACTTAACAGTGATCTATATAAAACAAAGCCTTGGCCGACTTTCTGCTCTTTGTGGATGTGTGGTGGCTGCTACCGGTTCAAGTTGTGGTATAACATATCTTATGGGTGGTGATTATAAACAGATTAGTTATGCTGTACAAAACATGATTGCCAATATCACAGGAATGATTTGTGATGGAGCAAAACCAAGTTGTACACTAAAACTAACAAGTGGTGTATCTACAGCTATATTATCTGCTATAATGGCCATGGAGAATAAATGTGTAACATCGGTAGAAGGTATTATTGATACAGATGTTGATAAAACAATACGTAACCTTACAACAATAGGAACGGTTGGAATGAATGAAACCGACAGAGTTGTTTTAGATATAATGACTCACAAGCATTGTGATTAATTTTCTGAATTAAAATACTTTAATCTAAAAGTTACGATAATATTATTGGTAGATCTAAATACAATTCTATCTTCTTAATTGTATAGAAACAAACAATGAACCTATATATTCACAAACACATAAGCTTCAATAATTATATCTATTTTTAGAATGAATTATGTAAAAAAATATATTTGAAAGAGCTCGGTTTTACCGGGCTCTTTTCATTATAATAATAACAAGAGAAGTACCGAAAAACATTTAATGAACTTAACGATTTATGATATAAATGTAAATAAAAAGGTGAAAAAGGACAATATCTAAAGATATGTGAATAGTATTATAAGAATGTAAATTACTACCTTTGCACCCAATTATGAAAAATGTGTTATGAAAAAATTTTTGTTCATTTTTGCTCTATTATGTTTTTGTTTGTCAAAAAGCTTTTCACAAGAGCTCCTTACGCTTGAAGAGTGCTTAAAGAAGGGTATAGAAAACAATCTTTCCTTGCAAGGACAACGCAACGAAATGAGGAAAAGCAGTTATTCAATCTCGGAAAACCGTGCTAAGCTATTACCACAGATTAATGGTTTTGCCAATTTTAATGATAACTTTGATCCTCCGGTATCCGTAACTGATGGTTCTTCTTATGGGGTACCATACAATGTGACAAATACATTACAATTTAACTCAACTGCAGGAGTACAGTTAAGAATGCCACTTTACAACCAAACTATCTACACTGCAATATCTTTATCAAAA
>JAEZKJ010000071.1 GCA_023415545.1 Bacteroidota bacterium | reverse complement strand
ATAAAAGAGAATGATATTAAGATGGTTAACTTCATGTATCCTGCTAACGATGGAAGACTTAAAACACTGAATTTCATCATTAACAATGAAAGCTATCTTGAAACAATACTAACTTGTGGAGAACGTGTAGATGGATCAAGTCTATTCCCATTTATCGAAGCAGGTAGCAGTGATTTGTATGTAATTCCACGTTTTAAAACAGCTTTTGTTGATCCTTTTGCCGAGATACCTACTCTATCTATGCTCTGTTCATACTTCAATAAAGATGGTCAGCCATTAGAAAGTTCGCCTGAAAATACTTTACATAAAGCATGTAAAGCTTTTAACAAGACAACAGGTATGGAATTTCAAGCAATGGGTGAATTAGAATATTATGTTATTGCACCCGATAGTGGTCTATTCCCTGCAACCGACCAAAAAGGATATCATGAATCGGCTCCTTATGCAAAATTCAATGAATTCCGTACTCAATGTATGTCATACATTGCTCAAGCCGGTGGTCAGATAAAATATGGTCATTCTGAGGTAGGAAACTTTACAATAAACGGCATGATATATGAGCAGAATGAAATTGAGTTCCTTCCTGTACGAGCTGAGGATGCAGCCGACCAATTAGTAATAGCTAAATGGATTATTCGTAACCTAGCTTATCAAAAAGGATTGGATATCACATTTGCTCCAAAAATCACAACCGGTAAAGCAGGCTCTGGATTACATATTCATATGCGCATTATGAAAGATGGAAAGAACCAGATGCTTGAAAATGGTGTTCTTTCATCAACAGCTAGACGTGCTATAGCAGGTATGATGGAGTTGGCACCATCGATTACAGCTTTTGGTAATACTAATCCTACTTCATATTTCCGTTTGGTACCTCATCAAGAGGCTCCAACAAATGTATGTTGGGGTGATCGTAACCGTTCTGTTTTGGTACGCGTTCCATTGGGATGGTCAGCAAAAAGCGATATGTCGGCTATTGCAAATCCATTGGAGAACAATAACAATAACGATATTGATACTACACAGAAACAAACTGTCGAGATGCGTTCGCCAGATGGTTCAGCCGACTTATACCAACTTATTGCCGGCCTAGCAGTAGCTTGTCGCCATGGTTTTGAGATGGAAAATGCTCTTGAAATTGCTGAAAAGACTTATGTAAATGTGAATATTCACCAAAAAGAGAATGAAGATAAGTTGAAAGAATTGGCTCAGTTGCCCGATAACTGCTATGCATCTTCACTCTGTTTAGAAAAGCAAAGAGGTATATTTGAAGAACATAATGTATTTAGCCCTGCAATGATTGATGGTATCATTAAAAAACTGCAATCATTCAATGATCAAAATCTACGTCAAGAAATTGAAGGTGATCAAAATGAGATGTTGAAACTTGTAAACAAATATTTCCACTGCGGATAAAAGAGATATATAAATATTTAAATGGGTGCATGGCTTAAAAACTATGCACCCATTTATATTATATAACTCGAATAAAGATATTACTTAATCTTTAGAACTTTATTTTTAATGAGTCCCAACTTATCAGCTAAATATTGATTGTAAATAATTCCGGCAATTATAAAACATAGACCAATATAAGTAGATGGAAGAATATGTTCTCCAAGTACTATGCTGATAATAAATAGTGACATAAAAGGAGATAGATAACATAACTGATCAATCAAAGCATGATTGTTGGTATATCGGATAGCCATACCAAAAAATATAAATGGTATACCCATTTCAAATAACCCGATATATATGCCGGACAATAATCCATTTAATGATGTAATATTAACATCAATAAATATTGAACCAATCAACATATATAAACTTCCAAAGAGAAAAGTTCCAAAAAGAAGTATAATATTATCGTTCGAAAGTTTAATCTTATTACTTACCAGCCAATAAAGAGCCCAAATAAAAGCACTTGATAGTGCCAAAACAAGACCCGAAATAGGTATATTCATCTCTACATTTTGCTTACCACCTACTGATATACAGATTACTCCTATAAACGAGATAACCATACCTACATATTTATTTAAAGGAATACTTTGTTTAAGATAAACAGCCAACATAATAGTGAGCAATATTGGCCAAAAATAGTTTATAGGTTGAGCTATCTGAGCAGGTAATAAGTCATACGCTTTGAATAAAACAATATAATAGAGCACAGGATTCAATAACCCTAAGCCGGAAATTATTGACCACTCATTAAAAGTAAGTTTCTTAACGATGCCCCATTTACTTTGAAAAGTAATTAACAGAGAAAATATAATTAACGAGGTTAAACATGCTATAAGAAGCATTTCGAATGTTGAAAGTTCTCTTAATGCTACTTTAAAAGCTGTTGCTACAGTCGACCAACTAAGGATACTTATTGCAGCATATATCAATGCCTTTTTATTGTTATTCATAATAATAGTAATTTCTTAATGTTTAAAATTACGAAGTTTATTTATTCTTCATATTCATATTTACCTTCAATCTATCAATAGCACTTAGAATCATATCATGAGTACCACTTCCTTCTGCCACATAGTTTATAACCATTTTAGAATATTCTATCGCCTCTTTTAAATCTTTACTTGTTGAATCAGTTACATTACCGGCACGTCTTAACAGTGCAGACAAAGGACGAATGTCTTCCATTTCAGGTAGGTTACCTGGTCGCATAGTATTTATTGCACTATTAAGATTTGAAACAATAATATTGACTTCGGATTGTGAATAGTTTTTATCAACGTTATTATAAACTTTTTCAGCTTCCATCAAAGTATATATCATCCTATTATAAGCGTGGCGTGCCCAAGGCGAATACTCAGGTACTTTTACCTGTAAAGCATTCCATTTTTCCTGAGAAACTTTACGTTCGGTTGCAACCTTTATAAGTTGGTTCAATTCATTTTTGTCAATAGTTGTAACTAATACCAAAGTTTCAATTCTTTCTTTTAAGATGAATGTTTGACGGTCTATATCAATCTGGTTGTGAACATTTTCCAACACTTCTCTTGATGTTTCTATACCCGATTGTAACTCTTCAAAGCTACTTTGAGTATAAAGTTCTGCCTTATAACTCTCAGCTTCTACCAATACAGATTTTAATGCTTCAATATTTAATTTAGTAGATTTCAAATTCTCAACAGCAACAGTTATATCTTCTATTAATGAAGAAATCTGTGCAGCTGATACTGTAGAGTCACCGATCTTCCTCTCTCCAGTTTTCTTCAAGATTTCTAAACTCTTAAAACTTTTCTTAGTATAGTTCTTCTTCGAAAAAGTTTCTATCTCTTTCAATTTTCTTGATAAAGCAATCTTTAATTCTGAAGTTGGATCGCTTACCTCATTTATTCTAAAATAATGAGTTGTATTACTATGACGATAATAATCCGGTTGGAAATGACGTGTACCATGAACAAGAGTATAAAGATTACCCTCGCTCCCATCATAAACACTTGGTTTGGCTACAGTAACAGTAGCCAAATGAGAGTCAATATTAAGAGTAGCTTCTTTCCAATTGGTTACATCAGTGGCAGTCATAGCTAAAGGGCCATACATTAATGTTCCCAACCAAGCACTCTCTAAATTGTCTCCCTCCTTGCTTGCTATCTCTGCCGATAGCTTATCTGCTCCGTAATCAATATGTTTAGTAAATGGCATATTAATTTCAATAATATCGCCTTTCTTCCAATCTTTTTTTGATAGTACAGCATACGAACATGGTTGATATTTCTCACCTGTTGGAACACCATTGACTTTTACATCAAATCCTTGAGTAGCCCAATATGGGACACGAAGTTTTATCGTAAAATCGCCAGTTCCCTCAGTAATAATAATCTTTGAGCTCTCGGCAGGCCATAAACACTCTTGCCTGATTGTTACACCTTTATCTTTCCAATTTAGTGTGGTAGGCATATAAAGAGCAACCCATAAGGAGTTATCCGAGATAAAATATGCTGCCTCTTGATATTTAGTATGATTTTCCGAACCGGTTCCTCCACAACATGATGCTTGAGGAGTTTCATTGCCCCACTGTTTTGAAGCATTTAACCCCACTGCATAGTGATATGTTGTTTGATAATGTTTGTGATTTAAAGACCCAACTATCTGATTGTATAAAGTACGTTCATAATAATCCATATAACGAGCATCATCAGGATTAAAGCAATTTAAATCCTTAGTTAACTTAAGCAAGTTGTATGCACAGCAAGTCTCGTTAAGATTAGGATTTGAACGGCTCTCTCCTTCATAAACACCATTGGTAGCCATACTCAACATCTGAGTATATGGCTGTCTAAACATTTCACCATTACCCACTCCACCGGTAGCATAACGATACCTACCTTGTATAAGATTCCAAAAATTCTCCGTTAGATTGTAATAAAACGGGGCATTATTAGTGATATAACTTCTCAGTGCCGCTACAATCATTGGTATATGTTGATTTGCATGACGAGTACGTATATCATCAATATTCTTTGACAATGGAGTAAATAGTGCAGGAGAATCAAAATAGTTTGAAGCCTCTATTAATTTTGCTTTCTCATCTTTATTATTAACCATCTCGGAAAGTCTTGCCAGGGATTCACCTATACCACCCACTTCACCGGCGATATACATATTCCACATCTCGTATCTGTTTCCCGGACGAGCTCTTCTCTCATCTTGAGTACCATCTTTTTTAACGAATGTTCTATAATGCATCCTGTTCCATACCCATAGCCCCATATCTTTAGCTATAAGAAGTGCCTTATCAGCTATCTTCTTATCATCCATATATGTAGCAATATCTATAAGTCCGGCCAACTGTTTATGTATAGTATAGTATGGCGCCCATACCCAATCTGAATTATTGTAAGCACGATACATCTCAATTAATGCAGGATGGTGAGCAGGAATAGCATTAATATAACCATAACCATACTTTTTCCACTCTTTTTTATGATTTTCAAAAGCGGCCCACGTTCCTTGCATCTCTTTCAACTCTTGCTCGGGAGCAAAGTCACGTGCCTCATGGTATCTTTTAACCTCTTCATTCCATACAAACGTTCTCTCTTGACATTCACGCAACTCATTAACCATGCGAGTCATATTTTTACGTAAAATCTCTTTTTGAATAGGATCATTTGTGGCAGCAAATGCCAAAGCCAAAGCTGACAAATAGTGACCTGAGCCATGACCTTTTAATTTAATATCCGGAGCATCCCAACCATCAGCACGTTTATAGCCCTCAGTACTCAATCCATAAGTATCACGATAATTATATAATTGCTGTGTAATATCCCAACTTATAACTTCACGAATTGCCAAGTCTCTGTTTGATGTCAAACGGTTATCACCAATCAGTTGAACATCTGTTAAAGGAACAGTTTTAGCTATAGGGATGTTAGATGGGGTATTGTATGAGCGATCTATTACCTCTATATCAGCAAATATTGGATATCCATTTTCCGAACTATTGTCTCCAACAATAAATCCTTTTATCTTATAGTTACTACCTACAGGATATTTCAAGCTATCTGCTTGGTTTATTTCATCAGTTAGAGAATAATTCATCCACTTTACTTGACGATACTCTGAATTACCATCGGAATATGTTACCCATATTTGATAAGGTAATCTGGGTACTGTTCCAACTGGACTTTGCACTTTGACTTCAGCTATAGAGCTAATACGTCGTGCAGAGTTGTTTATAATTTTAGCAGAGTTATTAGTTTCTTCTATATTTACAGAAGAGTACAAGTTAGTTGAAGTAGATAAAAACAAAGATAGTGCAAAGAGAGGTAATAAATTTTTCATTTATTTTTACATTAACTTGATAGGTATCTTTATAAAAAACAATTTGATTATTAACGATTTACATAAAGACCTCATATAATTTTATAATTAATCTTTTATGTATATATCAAATAAACTCCTGTTTCAGTTTAAAGGATGCGCAAAATTATAATAAATTTTAATAATAAATTGTATCTTTCTGAAAGTTAATTACACTTCTAATAACCTTTATAGCTGCTATTTACTGACATTTTTATAATTTTGCAATATATTATAACATCTAAATAATTATGAAAGAACTATTACTAACTACTTTGATTGCAGCTACATCACTTGGTGTATCAGCACAATCAAAGCAACAAGCACATGGTTATCCTATTGACCCTGTTCCTTTCACCTCAGTAAAAGTTACAGATGCTTTTTGGGGTCAACGTCTAAAAGCTAGTCGTGAAGTTACTATCCCACTTGCATTCAGTAAATGTGAAGAAACCGGGCGTTACACAAATTTCATAAATGCAGCAAACCCTAGTGACACTATAAAAGTTGGTGGTTACTCATTTGACGATACAGATGTATATAAAACTATTGAAGGAGCAAGTTATCTGCTTCAGACTTATCCGGATAAGAAACTTGAGAAATATATTGACAGTGTTCTTGTAATTGTTAAGGCTGCTCAAGAGCCGGATGGTTACCTATATACCAGTCGTACAATGAATCCCAAACATCCTCATGAGTGGGCAGGAGCAAAACGATGGGAAAAAGTAGAAGAGTTAAGTCACGAATTTTATAATCTTGGACACATGGTTGAAGGTGCCATTGCACACTATCAAGCAACGGGGAAACGTAACTTCCTTGATATAGCTATTAAATATGCTGACTGTATCTGTCGTGAAATTGGTCCAAATGAGGGACAAGAAGTTAAAGTTCCGGGACATCAGATAGCAGAGATGGCTTTAGCAAAACTTTATCTGCTTACGGGAGATAAAAAATATCTTGACCAAGCAAAATTCTTCCTTGACAAGCGTGGCTACACCTCAAGAAGAGATGAATATAGTCAAGCACATAAACCTGTAGTTCAACAAGATGAAGCAGTAGGTCATGCTGTACGTGCTGCATATATGTATTCGGGTATGGCCGATGTTGCTGCTCTTACCGGTGACACTGCATATATCAATGCTATAGACAAAATATGGGATAATATCGTAAGTAAAAAATATTATATCACAGGTGGTATTGGTGCAACAAATCATGGCGAAGCTTTTGGTGCAAACTATGAACTTCCCAATATGTCGGCATATTGTGAAACATGTGCTGCAATTGGTAATGTTTATATGAACTATCGCCTATTCTTGCTACATGGTGAGAGTAAATATTATGATGTACTTGAACGTACTCTATACAATGGATTGATTTCGGGCGTCTCCCTTGACGGAGGTGGATTTTTCTACCCTAATCCATTGGAAAGTATGGGCCAACATCAACGAAAGCCTTGGTTTGGGTGTGCATGCTGTCCATCAAACATTTGCCGTTTCATCCCTTCACTTCCCGGATATATATATGCAACAAAAGGTGATGATCTGTTTGTAAACCTTTTCATGTCGAACTGTTCAAATTTGAAAGTTAATGGTAAAAAAGTTGTATTATCACAAGCTACAGAATATCCTTGGAATGGTGATATAACAATTACTATTGATAAAAATAGTGCGGGTAAATTCAACCTTAATGTTCGTATCCCAGGATGGGTACAGAACGAGGTCGTACCAAGCAATCTATATACATATAGCGATGATGTAAGGCCAAAATATAGTGTTAGTGTTAATGGTAAGGCTATAGAATGCGAAAAATGTATGAAGAATGGATACGTATCAATAAACCGTAATTGGAAAAAAGGTGATAAAGTTGAGGTTCATTTTGATATGGAAGTTCGTACAGTGAAAGCAAATGCAAAAGTAGAGGCTGACCGTGGCCGTATAGCAGTTGAACGTGGTCCATTGGTTTATTGTGCTGAATGGCCTGACAATGATTTCAATGTTGCAAACGTATTGATGAATAGTAACCCTAAATTTGAAGTTGTAGAGAATAAAGATCTTCTTTATGGAATAACTCAAATCAAGAGTGATGCACAGATATTAGCTTATGATGTACAAGGACGAATTACTGTTAAAGATGTTAAGTTAACTCTAATCCCATATTATGCATGGGCACATCGTGGCAGTGGTGCTATGTCGGTATGGCTACCTCAAGATTTAACAGCATGTAAACCTATGCCTGTCCCTACTATTGCTGCAAAAAGTAAAATAAATGCTTCGCATAAAACTTCATCCTTATCATCAATTAATGATGGATTAATACCTAAAGATGAAAAAGACAATTCGGTACCATATTACCATTGGTGGCCAAAACAGGGAACAACCGAGTGGATTAGCTATGAATTCCCTGAAGTAAAAGAAGTTAGTTCATCCTCCGTTTACTGGTATGATGATGCACCATGGGGAGGTTGCCGTATACCAAAAGCTTGGAAAATTTACTTTAAAGATGATTCAGGTGAATGGAAAGAGGTTAATAACATAACTAAATATGAAGTTAAAAAAGGCGAAGAGAACAAAGTACATTTCGCTCCGGTAAAAACTGGTGCAGTAAAATTGGAAGTTGTTCAACCTAACAATGCTTCGTCGGGAGTATTTGAATGGAATGTAAAATAAAACGATATAAACAGATGAATTTGTACAAAACTACTTTATTATTCTTTCTATTAATATCTTCTACTCTTTCTATGGCTCAGGGCACTGTAGAAGATTATAACCGAGCATACTCTTTAAGAGAGAAATTTAATGCCAAACATGTATATTACTCGGATGTAAACCCACAATGGATTGAAGGTACTTACAACTTTTGGTACATCCGTAACACTCCTGAGGGTAAAATATACACTTTAGTAAATGCTGAAAAGAGAGAGAAAAAAGAGCTGTTCGACCACAAGAAACTTGCACAGGAACTTTCAAAAGTTGCAGGTAAAGATATCAAAAGTTATGAACTGAATTTGGCAAAATTAACGGTTAACAAAAGTGCTGATTCTATTACATTCATATTCAACAATAATCATTGGACCTATGCAACACGCAAAAACACTCTTGTAAATAAAGGAAATGTTGCTCCCCCAAGAAAACAGAAACATTGGATGGAGATGGATAATGAAAATGAAGGAGCACCGGTAACATCTCCTGATGGAAAGCATATTGCTTATATAAAAAATCATAACATCTATGTAAAAAACATATCCACAGGTAAAGAGAAACAGCTCAGTATAGATGGTACATTGAGTAATTATTACTCTGTTTATATTAAATGGTCACCTGATAGCCGTAAAGTTGCTGCATGCAAAATACGTCCTGTACATAAAAGATATGTATATTATGTGGAGTCATCACCTAAAGACCAACTGCAACCACGCCTTCACAAACAGGAGTATGCAAAACCAGGCGATGAATTGCCTTTCCGTATCCCATGTATTTATGATATAGAGAGTGGAAAATCAACCATTCCATCGACAGATTTATTCAACTCACAGTACAATCTATCTGGTTTGAAATGGAATAGTGATAGTAAAGCCATCACCTTCGATTATAATCAGCGTGGTCACCAGATTTATAGAGTATTGGAATTATCGGCTGAAACAGGAAAAGTACGTCCAATAATTGAGGAAACAAGCGATAAATATGTGAACTATGTACGCTATTTCCGTCATGATTTATCCAATGGAAAAGAGATTATATGGATGAGTGAACGTGATAATTGGAATCATCTCTATATGTATAACAGAGCAACAGGAAAGCCATCATATCAGATAACCAAAGGTGAATGGTATGTGCGACAAGTTATAAAAGTTGATGAGAAGAACAAACATATCTATTTCGCAGCTAATGGCGTTCAAACTGATGAGGACCCATATTTTATCCGATACTACAGAATAGACTTTGATGGTAAGAACATGATTTGCCTTACTCCATCAAAAGGGAATCACAAAGCTTGGTTCTCAAAAGATATGAAATATCTTGTAGATGTATACTCTACTATTGCCGATGCTCCTATTGCAACATTACGTGATGCAAAAACAGGCAAAGAGATTATGCCTATAGAGAAGGCAGATATCAGCAAGCTACTTGCTAATGGATGGAAAGCTCCTGAAGTTTTCGTGGCAAAGGGTCGTGATGGTAAAACGGATATGTGGG
>JAEZKJ010000126.1 GCA_023415545.1 Bacteroidota bacterium | reverse complement strand
ACAAATCAATTCAGATGAAAAGTACAAGCCATTCCTTGATCGACTTGAAATCACAGATGGCTATAAGTTAAGTTATATTATCGCTATCGGTTATCCTGATGAACAGCCAAAGGCAAAACCTCGTGATTATTCAAAAGTGAAATTCATAAAATAAAAAATGTAAAGAATATAACAATTATCCAAAGTTAAAAAAGGGCATAATTTGATTTAGTTAGAATAAATAGAATATATTTGTAAACAGATTTGTTGACAATATAACACTATTATGAATTGTAATGTTGGACAATATATTAATGAGTTAATCGCTCGTGCTGGCTTGTCGCAGTCAGATGTTGCACGAGAGATAAAGGTTTCACGTCAGTTACTTAGTTATGTAATTTGCAGCAAACGTGAAATGTCGCTGCAACTTGCAATGAAATTAGAATCTTATTTTTCATTGCCTGAGGGAGAATTAATGAAGATGCAAGCTTTACAAGCAATACAACAACGTAAGAAATCTATAAGAGACAATTTATGTGAGAAGTTAGTTGCAAATAATGCATTTTGGTCGTACGATATTAAGTCATACCAAGAAATCCCCGATGAGGAAATCATTGAGAAATGCTTTACTATTCTTGATATAGATGTTATTGACTTAATGTTTGAACTTTATCCTCGCAAACACATCCAACAAGTATGGCTGGAGCGAATGGCAATACAAGGAGAATATATGCAGATGCTAAATATAATGATTGCTATGTATTACTTCGGCATCAAAAATCCAGAAAAATATTTGTCTAAAGTAGAAAAGAAGCATATCAATAACTTAATAAATAATTCATTATATGCGTCAGGGATTAACAGCTAATATTGAGGCTATTATTGAACAGGTAGCACAATTGGAGTCAATAAAGCCATATATTTTGTGTGGAGGAACGGCACTGGCTATTCAGATAGGCCATCGAAAAAGTGAAGATCTTGACTTTATGATGTGGCGTACATCTAAAACAGAGAAACCTAAAGTAAAATGGAATATCATTGAAAAAGAATTGTCTGAGAAGATTGGTGAGATAGATAATTTTAATATACTTGGTTTCGACCAAGTTGAGTTTTTAGTAAAGGGAGTTAAACTCTCATTCTTTGTAAGTGATAATTATTCTCCTGTGTCGGCGCCTATAGACTATATAGGTAATATTTGCTTAGCTGATATAGAATCAATTATGGCAATGAAAATGGAAGTTATGTTGCGCAGAATAACGTTCCGTGATTATTACGACATATACTGCATATTACAAGAAGGGTATTCAATTCAAAAAGGAATTGAAAAAGCTCTCAAACTATCGAAACATCGTCTATCGAAAAAGATTATAATTGCAATGTTGTTAGGTGGTAAATTTATCCCTGATAACAATTTCGCAACATTAGAACCAAAGTACAATATAACGAAGGAACAAATTCGTGACTATATATTAAATAAACTAAAGTAGATAAAAACTTCACTTAGCACAGTATTCAATCAAAAAACTATGAAAGTAAAAATTACAGTAATTCGAAAAGTGCATTATGCAGATCTCTCGCAGAAGTATGAAAATCCTATTGAGCATGCTTGTGATATGCAGGAAGGTCAGACTTTTATCTCTGTTGACAACCAAAAACCTGAAGGTTTGTGTGAGAGTGCATGGCAATCCATGTTTCCATTTGTGATGACACTAGCTCATGGAGGTGGAAATTTGTATAATGGTTGGATGAAAAATCCACACTCAGCTATGATTTCATGTAATGATGGATTTCGACCGGTAAGTTTCCTTCTTGAAACAATAGAAGAATAGTAAATATAAAATCTAAACTAATACTATGAAAATCTCGGATATCCCTTTTAACTATGCAATGTGCATACAAACAAATTGCCCTATGGCCAAAAGTTGTCTTAGAGCTATGGCTTATGCTTTAACTCCAAAGGAGGAACAATACATAAGGGTAATAAACCCTTCAGTGGCTACAGCTTCGGAAAATTGCTGTTTCTATCGTGATAGTAAACCTGTAGCATATGCTAAAGGATTTGTTAAGATGAAAGATGAGATGCTGACATGGCAATACTCCGATTTTACAAGTAGAATGATAGCACATTTTGGTAGGAATTCCTATTTTGTTAGACGTCGAGGTGAATGTTTACTTCCAATATCAGAACAAAAGATAATACTTAGTACACTTAAAGATATTGGTATAGAGAAACAGCTGAAGTTTGATAAATATATTGACTGCTTGGAGTGGTAAGATATTATTCGCTACACTATTTTGAATACTGTTTCAATAATACCAAACTATTTCTTCGAGAATACTGCAATACTCTATTGATAGTACTATAATATTCACTGATAATTAAGTAAATTTGTACGAATATAGAATTGTTGGTTCTTATCGAGTATCACATCTATATCTAAATTTTTATACTAATTTATAATGAAAATAGAGATAAACCCACAAGATACATCACGAGCTGCTGCATTCACACTATGGATGTCATCGCCTATGCCGATGGTTACATTAACTAAAACATTCAATGTAAGCAAGATAGTAAAGGCAAGTAAGCAACATGGAGTCAAGTTCAATGCGTTACTTTGTTGGTGCATAGCTAAAGCAGCAAGTCAAGAAGAACTGTTTTATATGCTACCTGAAAACAATAAGCTATACAAGTTTGATGAGATTGCTGTTAATGTAATTGTAAATAATAGCAATGGTGGTATCAACTCCTGTGATATCCCTTACAGTGAGGATATTTTTAACTTTATCAATGATTACAACAAATTGACAAATACAGTTGCTGAGCAATGCAAAAGTTCCTTTTTAAGCGACTATATGATTGTCGGAACTTCTGCAATGATAAAAACTGAATTGGATTGTATAGTCAACCAATACACCGACAAATTCTGCAATCCCATGGTAATGTGGGGTAAGTATCGCAAACAATTGTTTAAAACCACTCTTCCCATATCTTTTCAATTCCATCATGTACAGATGGATGGAGGCCAAGCAGCAAACTTCTTAGAGGTGCTTCAACAAGAAATTTTTAATTTTAAGATTTGAAAAAATAAACATGTTAACTTACCATTTACATGATTTTTCAAACTTACTTTATTTACTTTCATCGTCTTTCTTTAGGTCTCGGTAACCAGTATGTATGAACTGTGCACGACGTCACATAACGTGTTACGTTTGTCACTATTATTTTATCATAAAATAGCGCTGATGTACCTTTAAAATAAAAATGGGAAAAACATCAATCATCATCGCAACCTCAATAGCAATCTGTAGTACTGTTACAGCTCAGTCTCTGCCGGATACTATTTTTTGTAATGAAATGCTTAATGAAATAGTTGTAGTAGCAAAAGTACCTATAGCCGAAGTGTCGCCGGGCAAAGTAACCTATATGACCGATGCAACAATAACACAGAAGAGTGGAACACTGTATGACATGCTCTCTTCTCTACCGGGTGTAGTGATAAGTAGTGATGGAAGCATATCAATTTATGGAAAAAGTGGAGCTACTCTACTAATCGATGGCAAACCTACCTATCTCTCGGGTACTGATTTGGTAAGTATGCTTAAATCTCTTCCAGCAAGTAATAGCGACAAGATAGACGTGATTAGTCAGCCATCATCAAAATATGATGCAGCTGGCAACATAGGAGTTGTTGATATCCGCACTCGAAAAATAAAAATTAGGGGATATAATGCGTCTATATATGCCAGTGGTAATCCAGGAGAAAATAACAGTGGATATATTAGTGCATCCATGAACATTCGCAAGGGAAAAGTAAATTTCTTCTCAAACTACTCATATTATCATGGAATAAGCATTATTGATTTGGAGATAAACAGACCATATTTTGAATCAAACATCAAAGGTGATATGGTTGAATATTCTTACAGAAAAAGAGTACAAAACTCACATTTCTTGCGTTTTGGATTCGATTATGACATCAACGATATGACTATGTGGGGAGTATCTTTAAAAGGTAGTTATGGAAATCAAAATGAGAGATCGACTATGACAGATATTATAAAGAACAGTAGCTATATAAACCACACATCCGGATTTCAGCACAATGATAATAAAGATCTATATGCAACAACATATTTCACACATAAATTTAATGGAGATAGCAGAGAAATAAGTGCATCTGTTGACTATTATTTGTATGATACAGGCAGAGAGCAGCACATTAACAATGAGTTGTCCGAGCCAATGTTAGGTAACATGAACGGAAAAGCATATGTTTATTCAGCCCAAGCAGATTTAACATATGGTTTGAACGAAAACTGGATTATCACTTCGGGAGCAAAAAGTGCAATAGTAAACCTAAATAATGATGCCGGATACAAGCGTTTACTAAATAACAATTGGGAATATGACGGAGCCTTGGGCTCACTTTTCGAATATGATGAAAATATCAATGCTTTATATATTCAAAGTGAACATAAAATAAATAAAATGCAACTAACCCTTGGCATACGAGCTGAAGATACACATGTTAAGGGTAATTTAAGCGGTAACACTATTCAACCGGACTCATCATTCACCACATCATACTTGAGTTTGTTCCCTAATTTGAGTTTGCAATATAATTTAAACAATGGAAACTCTTTTCAGTTAACATATACTCGCCGCATAAATCGTCCAAATTACGGAGATCTAAATCCATTTACATATAGATTTAATGATTTCACAGCCGATTCAGGAAATACCAAACTTAAACCATCTTATGCTAACAATATAGAACTATCATATGTATATAAAAGCAACTGGCAAATTGTTGGATTTTTTTCACATACTGCAGATGCCATAATAAAAACATATCAAATACACGAGGATAACCGTCTGTTTGCCATGCCCGATAACATGGCAAACTATATTCAAACCGGAATACGAGCACATATCGTAAAATTATCTCCATTTAATTGGTGGAATTCCAACATCACCTTAACCGGTGTATACAACCGCTTCACTTGGAAAGAATCGAACATTGATAAAAAGAACAAGAGATTTACTCCTATCATAAACTACATGAACCAATTCACAATAACCTCTTCCTGGTCCGCTGAAGTGAATTTCAACTATATGGGTAAATTTGCTGCCGGTCAAGCTATTATAAATGCTAAAAGCGAAGTCAATTTAGGAATACAGAAGAAAATATTTGAAGGCATGGGAACTATTTCTCTTTTTGTCAAAGATCTCTTCAACGGGAAGAAGGAGACAACAAAAGCCAATCTTTACTATGGACCAATGTCTGCTCACTCTGATTATAAAGAGCGTATGGTTGGTATATCAATATCATTCTCTTTCAAAAAAGGTACTAAAGCCGAAGAAAAAAGCAAGAAGAATGAGACAGATGAAATGAAAAGAGTAATTTTATAAAAATAATGCTCCGGTTACAACCTTAAATATTGGTAGTTATGAAATTTAAAGGATACAACATATTTTATATATCATTGATTTATGCAATAGTTCTATTTACTTTTGTTCGGCTCATCAACGATAGTCTTACATCGACAGATTATTTGGAGCAAACCTCTTTAAAATTTGCATATACTGATATCATCACCTTAATATTCTGCTCATACGTACTTTTCCTGCTGCTATTCAAATGGATGAACTACTGCATAAAAAATAGGATATCAATAATTAAGGAATACTCAATGATTTCGTTTATGGCAATAATTTCTGTAGTATCCGATATGAACATCACACGATATATTTGTCACTACTCATTCAACTGGCGTGATTACCCTATTGCCATAATAACATGTTCACTTCTATCCTCACTATTCTATAGTTTTTTTAAAAATCAAATAATAAAAGAGGAGGTAGAGAGAAAAAATTTACAGCTACAGAAAATAATTAATGATCAGTATCAAACAGAGCTAAAGCTGCTTAAGGCACAATATCATCCACATTTTTTGTTCAATGTACTTAATATGGTATACTTCCAGATAGATGAAAATAATAATGCACCCCGTCACACCATAGAACTATTGTCCGACCTCCTACGTTATCAGCTCTACAACGATGGTGAAAAGGTAAAAGTAAGTAGTGAAATAGAGTATCTTAATAAATATATGGCTTTATGGAAGTTGCGTTCAAAAGAGAGTTTGAATTTACAGATAAACTTTGACAAAAGGCTTAATGATAAAAAAGTATACCCCTTGTTATTCACTCCACTAATTGAAAATGCTTTTAAATATGTAGGTGGTATTTATATTATCAAAATATCGATGATTTTGCAACCTGATTGCAATCTATCTTTTGTGGTTGAGAACAGCATTCCTGAAAAGGAACCTATAAAAAGAAACAATTCTTCGGGTATAGGTATAGAAAATTTAAAAAGAAGGTTGGAACTCCTTTACCCTGATAACCATGAACTTAAATTATCAAAGGAGAATGGATATTTTTGTGCCAAGCTTATTATAAAGCTTGAAAATTAACACAAAACTTATTGATTATGAAAATTAAGTGTGTAATTACTGACGACGAACCCATGGCTAGAAAAGGATTGAAAAGCTATGTTGACAAAATTGATTTTTTACAACTTGAAGCTGTATGTGAGGATGCCATACAACTCAACACATATATGCAAAATTCACGCCCCGACCTGATATTCATGGATATTGAAATGCCATACATTTCAGGATTGGAGATGATATCAACAATTGAAAATCCTCCGTATGTAATCATTACTACAGCTTATGAAAAGTATGCTTTGAAGGGTTATGAACTCAATGTGGTAGATTATCTTTTGAAACCTATATCGTTCGACCGTTTCTTGAAAGCCCTTAATAAGGTAAAAAATTTGATAAATAAGAAGGAAGAGACATCGGAATATATATTCGTTAGATCGGACAAACAGATGTACAAACTTTTCATTAAAGATATACTTTATGTTAAAAGTATGGAGAACTATATATGCATATATACTGAGAATGACAAGTTGGTCATTAGAAGCACTATGAAACATATTATCAACACATTACCATCTTCTATGTACATTCAAATACATAAATCATATCTTGTAAATATTGAAAAGATAAAAATGATAAATGGTAATCAGATAGTTATAGGTGATGAAACAATAACTATAGCCAGAAATTTCCGCGAAGAGGTGTTTCAAAAGATCATGAAAAACAGTTTGTAATGTTTCATAAAAACAAATTCAATAAACTACTAACTCATATAATTATTAATAGCCATATAGTGCAATAAATAGTCGAAGAGAAAAATAACGGTAAATAAACACATTCATTATTTGGCCTTTTAAACTTATTTAATACTTTTGTCGTAATATGAAACACAAAAACTAAATTAGGTATAATGTCTGATTACATTCTTATTGCGACATTATATTGCGCCAATATAGTGGTCATTACATCGGTTGTTCTTCTAATAATTAACATGAAGAAAGGTGACCGATCGCGTCTTTTTCTCGCTGGTATTGTAAGTATCTCATTATTAAATTATATACCTCCTCTGCTTGAAGGCTTGAATGGAGATACCTCAACGGATGTCATATCTATTCGTATGTTGATTGTTGCTGTTTTCATGGCCTTAACTTATTTAATATACCCCATAGATGTTATATCTCCCGGATGGCTAAATGTTAAAAGGTTACTTTTGCTATATTCACCAATTACAATACTGATAGCAATATATTTAATCTCAAAACAATTAGGGTGTACATATAAAGTTTATGCTTCGCTGTTCGATATGTGGCCGGATGTGTCACAATTCAGCGTTATTTTCTCATATTTCATCTGTTTACTATTTATATCAATAATATTTATTATCTATTTTATTCCTTACACGCTCAAGTATAATGGTACAAATCGCTCCTGGTTGACAGTATATATAATTCTATATTTCTTAGGTTCATTCAGTTACTTATTATTGATTGGTTTTAATAATAAGATAATGACAATTATTTATTTACATGTTTCCATATTTACATTTATTGTAAGAACATATATGGAACTAAAATATAGAATTGTAAGAAGCAAAATCAATGAAATTCCTATTTCCATTGATGATAAAGTTAGCGTCAAGAATTATGCAAAAGAGATTTTTGAACATAAAGAGTCGACTGACATCAGTGACAGAATAGTTATAATAAAAGAGGAACAGAACAAAGAAAAAGTATCCTTTTTATTTGAACAATTGGAAAGGTATATGAAAGAGAATAAAGCGTGGAGAGAACCGGATATTTCAATAAACAAAGTGGCAGCCGAGTTATGTACTAATCGCACCACGCTATATTATTGCATAAAAGAGAATGGTTTCGAGAACTATCCTGCTTACGTAAATAAATTGAGACTACACGATTTTATATCAATCGTGCAGTCTCATACAACCTCTAACTACATGGATGCTTTCTTTGATGCGGGATTCCGTTCAAAAAGTACAGCATTCAAATGTTTTAAGCAGATGACAGGATCGACACCTGCTGAATATTTTATAAGTGAAAGAGATAAATTATAAATCTATCTCTTCACTTTTCACTAACTTATGTGTACCTTGAAAATATTTATAAAGTGCTACAATGGTATTACCACTCGTAGCAGGTGAGACAATTACAAAATCCATATTCTCTCCATCCTGATCTACTCTTTCTGAAAAGTTTCTTACCTTTTTGTCTTGCCAAGTTCCACTATTAACATATATACATTTTGCACTATCAATATTGTCGAAAGTCAAAAACTTAGGAACATGAGTATGCCCAAATACTACTATACGTACATCTTGATTATCCATGTTTTTGAAATATTGTACTTCTGACATTGTATCGAGGAATTCTGTGTTTAAACCACCATATATAGCCTTATTGATATCTGATTTAACTTTAACAAAATTGTAATCCTGAACTTTATCCCAGGTCGACTGTTTCATGATATTCCTGTAATATTTTGAGGTTACGCTACCATCCTCATTATTAAATGGGACAAAATCATTAACCGAAAAACTACCCTTCCACCCATTTATATCTGTCTTTATAATAGGTTCATTGAAATTATCATCAACATAAATAACATATGAAAGAACTTTATTCCAACAATCGTATAATGCTTGAAGATTTTTTTGTTCAGGATCGTTATCAAATTTAGGATTTATAGTTAATGGGTTTAGTTTAGTAGCACTTTGCGGAGTGCAAATAGAGGAAGTAAATGAGTTTGCTGCGACACGTGAAAAGAAATATCCTAAAGGCATGATTGTTCCCTGAGCAATATCTTGGTTATCATATGGATTTGGAGCACACCACCAATCATAACGATGACAATGTTCAACAACCATACTCTTACAAGCATCTGGACGATATGTACCTGTTCCAAGAGAGCGTCCTTCGTCCAATACAAAATTTATGCCAGGCATAATCGACTGAACATCTTCTTGAGTAATAAGAAGATCATGATTACCCGGAACATAAGTAACTTTAATATAACCCTCTTTAATAATTTTATTTATCACATCAAAAAATACTCTGTTCGATGCATAAATCTGTTTCACGTAATCTAATGATGATTTACCTTGGAAAGTATTCTCTCTTGAAGGAAGATACCATTCATCAAGTAGGTCACCGCCAATTATAAGTTCAGCAACAGTTTTTGATCTTCTTACCTCCTGTAGAAACTGACAAAGTCGAGGAAGATGTTTTACTGTCTCGGAATAGGCAAGATCGGGACCAAGATGTATATCACTTATCACAACCACCTTCTTTCGTATATCGTTATCAGCCTTTTCCATTGTGTCGAACGGATTCTCTCCATAATCCAAATCCATATCTTCAATGCTGTCGTGACTACATGAGACAAAGAGATGTGAAAAGAGTAGAGCCATAAACAATAGATAAATTGCTCCCAAAAAAGATGCAAAAAATTGTTTTACAATCATAGTTTTATCAATTAATAATTTAAACAAATAAACAAATGATTATAAACATCTTTGTCCCATAATCACAACTTGAAGTATTATTATCACAATTATTCTTATTATATTCTACTGTGAATCATTACATGGTATCGAATTATATAAATCTTTTGCAACATCTACAGGAAATTCTTTTACAGGAGGATTATTTATTAGTCTCTTAAGCAACTCATGACTATTTTTACTTTGAGGTAACATATAACCACCTTCACGTAACAAATCCTCGGCACTCAATCTACTGGATTTATATAGAGCAATCATCAATTTTTTTAATCCATCGTCTTTTGTATGTTTAGCAATTCTTTTAGCAATTTCACTTGCCTCAATCTTACTATTAGCGATATCAAAAATTGAAGATATTACCTTAGCACTCTTCTTTTGCTGAGAAGGATACTCCATAGGTACCATACATATTGCACCGGCAGTACATGATTCTGCACATGCCCCACAACCTATACATTTCTCAATATCAATAATACTATTCTCGGTGTCAGTTGCTCCCGTTGGGCAAACAAACAGACAAAGACACTCTTTAGTACAGAGTCGAATATTTCTAACGGCAAATTTTTTCATACTATATACTCTTATCAACTTTTTCAAA
This sequence comes from Bacteroidota bacterium, assembly GCA_023415545.1. Lineage (GTDB taxonomy): Bacteria > Bacteroidota > Bacteroidia > Bacteroidales > Bacteroidaceae > Phocaeicola. Next base: position 1,078 of record JAEZKJ010000126.1, on the reverse strand, counting down.
TTTCCAATCAGGGGCTTTACAAACCGGACAGAGATTAGGAGGATTATCTCCTACAAAAACAAAACCACACACTGTACATACCCAAATATTGGTATCCTTTAGAAAAGTCTCACCCTCCATAACATATCGTTCTAACAGATTTTTCAACATCAGCGACACTTTTAAGCCCCATATCTTCACTCTCAGTGCCCCACGATCACCTTCACTTGTTGCTACAGAGTCAAGATTTGGAAATTTTTCGTCAATGTCGGATGCTAAAAGAGTTAGGATATCGGCAACTTCCGATTTGTCAGCAGCCGGAGTAATCGAATCTAAGAAGTTTGCAATGGTTGTAAACTTATCAGCGTCATTCAACATAAACTGCTTTTGACAATTTTTTGCCAGATTAGAACATATCACCGACATCTGTGCAACAGATAGATGCATTAAATCATCATTATCACTTTCACTATCAACAGATGTTGGTGTAGATGACGTTGACTCTATTGGCTCTGCTTCTTTACTCTCCTCTTTTATAGGAGAGAAATTGCTTTTTTTAGCACCGCAAATTGGACATTTCCAACTATCAGGTAGCGATGAAAAAGGAGTTCCCTCACTCTCTTCATCATAAATATAACCACAAATATTACAGATAAACTTCATAAAAATTAATATATATATGTAATTAAGACTCTTTGATAACAAGAATCATTAAACATATATTCATTATAGAGTTCTATTTTAATTTAGTTTAATATTTACCAAATAAATAATTTTAGGTATAGTGGACTATGCTTTAAAAAGTAGATATATTTGCGATTATAATTATCAATATGAAAAATTTAATCAATCATATCACTTTTGAAACAATAAAGTCTCGCCATTCGGTTCGTCGTTATAGTGAAAAGCCGATCAGTGAGGAGCATATTTCTTGTTTAAATCAAATAATTGAAAAGTGCAATAGTGAGGGAAATTTGAATATGCAACTTATCACCAATGAGCCAAATGCTTATGCCAATTCCTTTTGGGCTCATTATGGCAAATTCAATAATGTTCGCAACTATATCACTCTTATAGGACCAAAGAGTAAAGATACTGA
>JAEZKJ010000125.1 GCA_023415545.1 Bacteroidota bacterium | reverse complement strand
AACGTCCATTTTGAGTTTGTGATAACTCTTTCCAATTTATATCACCTTGATGATGAGATATATCTATACCATGAACTTTATAACTTGAAGGCATACATATGCCATAAGCTTTAAAACCATAGCATGGTTTCCATCTATACGAGTATGGACGAATAAAAAAGTAGTAGAATAAAAATATAAAGACAATTGCAATCAAGAACATGAGTAATTTATATACCCATCCGGGGATTTCTTTAACTGCTTTACTTTTTTTGGGATTTGAATTTCTCTTACGAGCTTTTGACGAAGATGAACTTTTCATAGTTTTCTTCGGTCGGTTAACAGCTTTTATAGGAGAATTATTATTCATGAATAATGTAGTATAGAAATTTTCAATTCATTATGGAGCACGAACTGCTCGTGCTCCATAAGAATTAAAAGTATGATAAGGCTAAAATTATTTAGCGTTTTCTAACTGAAGAGTTTTAGTTGCTTGATCGCAAACAGAAGATGGACCAAAGTACTGTATAGGACCTGGGTAAACATACTCTGTGCTTACAGCCCATTTCTCACGATTAGCTGCGAAGAACTTAAATGGAGCACCATCAAGTCTTACAAGAGCTTTCTGGATAACAGGTTTCATTTCACCATGACGACGTTCCATGTTCATCATCATTGTGATAGGTACACCACCTGCAACCCATTCAGCAGCAGGAGCAGTAAGGTTACGTACAGATGACATATAACCAGTTTCGCCGTTAGCGATAAGGATAGAAGCTGTATAACCTAATGAGTAGCAGTAGTCAGCATCGAAGTTTGATGGAGCAGCACAACGTCCTTCATAACCGAAGAAGTGGTGCAAAGCAGCAAACTTACCAACATATTTACCCTCTTCTTTCCACTGAGCAAGTTTCACTGCTACCATGTCAGAAAGTAATTTTTCTGTCTCGATAAGTGATACCTGTACGTTTCCGTGTGGGTCACGATCAAGAGTAAGCTGACGAGCAACACCTTCTGGAAGAGAAGCGTAAATTTCAGAATTCTCTTTAGAAAGTTTAGAGATAATATATTCTCTTTGGTGTGATTTCTTGATTAGAGCGAACTCATCTGCATTTGAAGCAAGGAAGTCATTCAACTCAGCAATCAATTTCTTCATTGCAGGGATGAACTCGATCAAACCTTCTGGGATAAGAACAGTACCGAAGTTGTTACCTTCAGCAGCACGAGCAGCTACAGTCTTAGCAATTGAAGTTACTACATCGTCAAGTGAAAGGTTCTCTTTCTCAACCTCTTCAGAGATGATACATACATTAGGTTGTACCTGAAGAGCACACTCAAGAGCAATATGAGAAGCTGAACGACCCATCAACTTGATGAAGTGCCAGTATTTACGAGCTGAGTTACAGTCACGTTGGATATTACCGATAACCTCTGCATAAGTTTTACATGCTGTATCGAAACCGAAAGATGTCTCGATCATATCGTTCTTAAGGTCACCATCGATAGTCTTAGGACAACCAATAACTTGAATACCATAGTTCTTTGAAGCATAGTATTCAGCAAGAACGCATGCATTAGTATTTGAGTCATCACCACCGATAATAACCAAAGCAGTGATATCTAGTTTTTTAAGAATTTGGTAACCTTTTTCGAACTGCTCAACAGCTTCAAGTTTAGTACGACCAGAACCGATGATGTCGAAACCACCTGTATTACGATACTCATCAACAATCTCAGCTGTTAGTTCCATATAGTTATGGTCAACCAAACCACCAGGACCTAGAATGAAACCGTAAAGACGACTATCTTTGTTCAAATTTTTAATACCATCGAATAGACCTGAGATAACGTTATGACCACCAGGAGCCTGACCACCTGAAAGGATAACACCAACGTTGATAGGTTTGAAAGCTTGAGCCTCACCTTCAGCGAACTGAATAATAGGCATACCGTAAGTGTGAGGGAATAATGCTTTGATAGCATCTTGGTCAGCTACTGATTCAGTAGGATTTCCTTTCACCACTTTCACTGCACCTCTCAAAGCTTTTGGAAGTTTTGGCTGATAAGCAGCTCTTTCAATCTGTAATGCACTTTTAGTCATTTTCTTATTTTTTTATAATGTATATAATTCCGTATTCGGAATGCAAATTTCGCTCATTTTTTGCAATTATAAAAACATATCAAAATAAAAATAGTACATTTGTCTACATTATTAATGCAATTATTAATTCACTTAATTATTCAATTGTTATGGCAAGTAGAAAATTATTAAAGAAAAACATTAAGGGTGCAATAGACTTCCTTTTCATTATCAGTGTCCTAGTTGATCAAAAGAATGATGAAAAGATGTATGCTATCATTGATAAGATGGCAGATCTTGTATCTAGAATCAGTCATACAGAACCAGGTAACGCAAAAGAGTACTATAAAAATTTAAAGAAAGAGTATAATGAATGCTTGCAACAGGTTAACGAACTTGTTAAGGAAGCTGCGTAATTTTCTCAATCGTTAAAAATGAAAAAAGCAATTTGTAGTTTCATTTATCATAAATTATTGGGATGGAAATCCAAAGTTACCGTTCCTGATTTTGATAAATGTATTATTTGTGCTGCGCCACATACTTCTAACCTCGATCTTTTCATCGGTAAATTGTTTCTTGGAGCAAATGGTAGAGAGTCCGGTTTTATGATGAAAAAATTTTGGTTCTTTTGGCCCATGGGTTATCTTTTTAAAGCTATGGGAGGAGTTCCTGTTGACAGAAATAAGAAAACATCATTGGTCGAGCAGATGATAAAAAAAGCCAAAGAGAGTAAAACATTCAAATTGGCTATCACTCCCGAAGGTACAAGAAAGAAAAATGGCAACTGGAAAAAAGGGTTTTACTATATAGCTAAAGGCGCAAACCTTCCTATAGTACTTATAGGAATAGACTATGTAGACAAATGTATTACAGCGGAAAAAGTTATTTATCCCTCTGATAGTTTTGAAAACGACATGAGAGAGATAAAACTTTATTTCAAAGATTTCCGAGGAAAGCATCCTGAGCTTTTCTCTATAGGTAAAATAGAGTAAATTATTGTATGTGCGTTTCAATATAAGTTTGGGACGCACATTTTTTTAATACTTACTTAACTAAACAGACTTCACAAAAGTGGGAAAAAACAATTCTTATAATGACAAAAAGATATAAATTCGCATAAAAATATCGGTCATGAAAAAACTATATATATTATTACTCTTTACAACACTTACAAATATATTCGCATTTTCTCAAAGCATTGAAAACAATATAAAAGATAGACTAAACGATTATTTCAGCTCATATGTAACCAATGCTAACATAGGTGAGTGTAAACTATCCGACTTTAATATCAATCACGAAAAGCGTACACTAATTATATTCCCAAATAAAAACTTCGGATACCAATCATTCACTCCTGAGAAAGTAGAGACTATATATTCCAAAATTAAAAGTATTCTTCCCGGTCCTACCAACTATTATAATATTACAATTATTGCAGATGGAAAACCTATTGAGGATTTGATCCCAAATATACTATTACGTCGAAAAGATAAAAGTCGTGAATTAGGTAAGTTGGAGTATAAAGGTAACCAATGGGTAAAAAACATTTCCAATGAAGCATATCCTACAAAGGGACTAAATGGGCGACATATCATGGTTTGGCAAAGTCATGGTAAATATTTCAATATAAAAGAGAATGAGTGGCAATGGCAACGACCAAATCTATTTACAACAAATGAAGATATGTTTACTCAATCCTTCGTTACTCAATATCTTATTCCTATGATGGAAAATGCCGGAGCTACTGTTTTCACACCTCGTGAGAGAGATTGGCAAAGGAATGAGGTTATTGTTGATAATGATGGAGGGGGTACTTATATTGAAACTCCAAGTAAAAAGAGTAAATGGATGACTCATAACCAAAAAGGATTTGCACAGAAATATAAAATGTACAATGATAATCATAATCCTTTTACTGATGGTACAGTACGTTTTACCATGACAGAGAAAAAGGCTGAAAAAGCTTTTGCTCAATGGATACCCTACATACCCCAAAGTGGTGAATATGCTGTTTATGTTACCTACCAGTCACTTCCAAATAGTATAGATGATGCTAAATATTTAGTTTTCCACAAAGGTGGTGTTACTGAATTTAATGTCAATCAAAAAATTGGTGCCGGCACATGGGTTTACCTGGGAACTTTTGATTTCGACAAAGGGAGTAATGATTATGGCATGGTGGTGCTGAGTAATCAAAGTAAAAGTAAAGGAGTTGTTTGTGCCGATGCAGTACGTTTTGGTGGAGGTATGGGTAACATAATTCGCAAAGGGAAGATTAGTGGTTTACCTCGATACCTCGAGGGAGCACGATATTCGGCACAATGGTATGGAATGCCATATGATGTTTATAGCCCAAGCAGGAGTACCAACGACTATAATGATGATATCAATACACGAGGTAATGTAACCAATTATATTAGTGGTAACTCTATTTACAATCCTATACATTCAGGACTTAGAATACCTTTGGATCTATCGCTAGGCGTGCATAGTGATGCAGGATATTCAAAAGAGGATAGTATAGTGGGAACTCTTGGTATATATACTACCGATACTAACAACAAAGTTCTTAACTCAGGAATTTCTCGCTACACATCTCGTGATTTTACTGACATAGTTCTTACAGGACTCAAAAAAGATATTTCATCGGAGTTTAATATGGATTGGAAGGTAAGAAGTATGTGGAATAGGAACTATAGTGAAACACGAATTCCAGATATTCCAGCGATGATACTTGAACTACTATCCCATCAAAATTTCGCAGATATGAAGATGGGGCACGACCCACGATTTAAATTTACTGTAGGTCGTTCTGTATACAAATCTATTTTAAGATATCTATCATCTTTACATGATAAAGATTATGTAGTTCAACCTCTTCCTGTGAAAGAATTTATGATTAAAGAGGATAAGAAGAAAAACAGATTCTTGTTATCATGGAAAGAGAGTATTGACATGAATGAGCCAACAGCTAAAGCTACAGCCTATAAAGTATATACAAGAGTTGGATATGGAGGTTTTGATAACGGCACCATTGTTGATGGTAACAGTTATACATTTAAAGCTGAGCCAGGTTTGACATATAGTTTTAAAGTTACAGCTATAAACAAAGGTGGAGAAAGTTTTCCATCGGAAATACTTTCGGCTTATAAAGCTAAAAAAAGTATTGGTACTATTCTTATAGTAAATGGATTCAACAGATTATCTGCACCACATAGTGTGAATGATAGTATTATACAAGGGTTTGATCTTTCGGAAGATGCTGGTATGCCTTATATTAAAACATCCTCTTTCTGTGGTAATCAAATAGTTAACGATAAGAGAAAAATGGGTGATGAAACAAGTAGCGGACTAGGATATAGTGGAAATGAGTTGGAGGGAAAAATAATAGCCGGCAATAGTTTTGACTATCCATTTATTCATGGTAAAGCTATCCAAAAGTATGGCAGATACTCGTATGTATCTACTAGTGTAGCAGCTTTCGAAAATGGAGGAGAAAATCTTGATAAATATTTTGCTATCGACTATATATATGGAGCCGAAAAAGCTCCTTTATCTAATGTTGTACAGAGTCTGCTAAGTTTATATTGTCAACGTGGTGGTAACCTTTTTATCAGTGGGCTGAACTTAGTCACTGCTACCAACACAAAGAGCAGCAACTTCAACCAAGAGATATTAAAATGCGATAACGGTGGTAGTATGCATGGAATCAATTCAGGAAACATATCGGGTATAGGAACAAATTTCACAATACCCGTAACACTTAATGAAAAGATTTATTGTGCTGAGTCGTCCGACTGTATAATGCCTCTTTCACCGGCATTCTCAACCTTTGTATACACCCCAGGGAACTATAGTGCCGGTACTGCATACAAAGGGAAATATAGAACATTTGTTTTGGGGTTCCCTTTGGAATGTGTTGATGGAGAAGATAAAAAAGCTGCTATTATGGGGGCTGCAATAAACTTTTTCAATAGTAAATAATATTATTACTGAGAGTAATATCTACACTGAAAAATATGTCACTACTTTCACTTTTCATACAATAAAACATATCCTCTTTCAAAAACAACTATGGTGGTAATCAAGAAAAATAATGTTTTTAAAAGAGGATATTGTTTTATCATTATTATATATTATTGTCGTTCTGTTAATTCAAGTTCTATATAATCATTATTATCTGTTGTACCCGAACCATTTATATCGGTTATCCAGCCTTGAATATTGCTAACACTGAATGAAATAGTGTGTCCAAGTTCACCCAAGTATGCAATATAACGATAATGATGACCGGCTTTCCATTCATTATCTTCACCTCCAGCTACTTCAGAAACAGACAAATTAGCACTGTATGATTTATCGTAAGCTTGATTACCATTTGCATCCACCTGATGAGTTGAAAATGTCAATGTCTTATTACTAGACTGAGGAATCATATAAAAATTAATTTCGTGTTTAGTATAAGTTGCTGAGCCTTCTGTAGGATGTGGAACAACTATTTGCTCACCAAAACTAAAATTTTCTGCTTTACTAAGGTTATCCCATACAGTAGTGATGGATCTATTGTTATATTTCAGACTGCAATCACCTTTCTTATATACATTTGCAATAGATAAATTGTGATAATGTAAATTCATATTTGCAGAGGCATTGTACAACACTAATGTAACCTTTGATAACATGTGTCTAAAATTGAATACAACATCTGTATTAGTATTAGCATTTGTAGTTATAATATCACCAGATATAGCTGCAAGTAAGTCTGGTTTTGCAGTAGGTTCAGAAGAGGAATCTGTTACCTCATAGCCTTCAATTTTTAAAACATCATTAGCAGCAGAATAAGTGGCATTTAATTTTTCTTGTCTACTACCATTTGTATAAGCAGCAAAACGGAATAATTGATTTGATTCCCAATAACCAGCTTTCTCATTCATCCAATAATCACTACTACCATCACTCGTAGGAGTAAGTTTTACCCATTGGTTATCGAACTCTTCTTCAAATTCTCCACTAGGAGTTCCATTATTATGGCTAGCATGATAACCAAACACATTAAAATAATTAATCTGATCGGCTGTTGTTATATTCTGTACTGATCTTGATATTTTCTCAACGTAAGTATCAAATCCGATAACACGGCTTTCAGGAACATCTACAATTTCACTTTGGCTGCAACTTGTAAGCCATGCCAAAGAAACTACTAACATCCAAAAATTCTTTTTCATAATAACTTTAATTTATTGTTTAACCATCATATTTTATTACATTATTTTTTGCAGTACAATTTCCACATTTCTATTCCATAAGTTTTATCTTATTATAATGGTAACGGAATATCCACCACATCACCCCAACCTTCAACTCCAATATTGAATCCGTCATTATTTTCTTCGTCTCCTCCTACTTGAGGTATATCTATATTTATTCCATCAACTATTATAACTCCTCCTTTTGGCTGTTTGGCAACTTGATCAGTAACATCAAATTCAAATTGATGGATTGTTCCGTCCTTAAGTCGAACTTCCAAATTCAATCCATACTGACGAGGAGCACGACTATAGATAGGGTTTGGATAATCGGGTATTCCAAAGGACTGTACTAAAGCTTTCACTCCATAATCTTTCACCTTGGCATCAAACATCACAGTAGCATCTTTAGTCGATGTTCGACCATTGCTAAGATTCACTCCATGTGCCATTCCAGCTAATGCGCCTCGTGCTAAAGCTATAAACTCTCGACCCTGTTCTATTTTATATTGTATTAAGTAGGTATAAGTAAGAGGATAAAGTTTAAATGATATCGTATCGGCACGTGTGGACTTTTCTACATAAATGGAGTCAATATAAGCTCCATATAATACATCAGGAGGGTTTACTGTAACCTCTTCTTCACCATCTGCTCGAGTTAGAAGAGAATTCCCTTTGTACGATGCACGATTTATACCTCGAGTAGTAGCATAAGCTGTAGAATAGGACTCCATCCCTTGATATACAATGTATTCAGTATCATTGTTATGCATTAACAATGCATAATGTCCTTCATCACTAAAATGTACAGTTGATTCATTGGGATTTAAGTTGTACACCTTTTCTGTGTTATAATCTTGGTTAAATATGTGCAATCGAACACCTTCAGGCTCACTTGGACGGATATCGTCATAATCTAAACCAATATCATTATTCCAATTTTGCTTCCAATCTATGTAGTTTTCAACATTATACTCCCACTCAATGTCATACGATAATGAAAACAAATGCTCTATTCTATTTGTATGTGAACTATGATCCAAACACAACTCCTTGTGTTCGCACGCTGTAAGAAACAGACAAATCAAAATGAGGATATTTATAATACGTTTCATTGCTTACCTCCTTTCAAAAGATTAGCATTATCACCTCCTAATAGCCAAACTAACGATATTTCGGCCTTAGTTGGTCCCCACCACTGCTTGTTTCTAGTTAGTTGCCAAACATAATGACCTTCTATAGGTAAATATTCTTTGTATTCTCCACTTAAATAACCTAAACCAATAGAAAAATCAAGATTAAAACGTTTTGCTATAGGTAAACTGTAACCATATGACAAACCTGCTCCATATGTCCATTTATCGCCCAAATAGCCACGTCCTCCTAAGCAAAAATCATAAGTCACCATCTGTCCATATAAACCGATATGATGACCTTGTAAAGAATTTATAGATTTATTTCCAAACCAACGGCGAAATTCTAATTCACCTCCATAAATTCGCCAAAAAAAGTTTTTGTTTTCATCTTTCCACCATGCATACATCCAGTTGGCACTTATACTCCATTGTTTCCCTAAATATATTTCGACTCCTATATTAGGTATCAATGCAACATCATAAAGAGCATTACTCTTCAAAGCCCAACGTAAATAGCGACGTGAAAGCGAATCACTTTTCTCTACAAATGGCTCAATTATGGTATTATCATTTTTAATTGTATCAATTTTCTCATGTTTTACTACATCAATAGTATCATGAAGAACTTTAGGAAGTGGATCGATAACCTTGAGAGTAGAAAAAGAAGGATTAACTTCGTAACTTACTATTACTCGAGAATAGCGCAACTGAGGGAAAAAGCTTTTATAAATCCATCTGTAAGGGATAGAATTGTTGATTTGCTTCAATCGCAAAAGACGTTCGTTATGATCGTAGTTTGTATTTTGCAATACCAACATCAATTGCTCACGATTAGGAACAGACTCCTCACTCATTATTTTGGATTTTAAACCTTCCCAATCAACTCCTATTGGAATTGTTTGAAATAGAGTATCCCCAACAAGTAGATTTTTCTTCAAATAATTAGATACAGTAAGGGCTCGACGATGAGATAATGTTTCATTAAAACGAAAAGAGCCTTCAGGTGAGGCCGCACCTTCTACTTTAATATTTTTAAGAATAAAAGTAGAATCATTTAAACGCAAATTATTTCTTTCAACAAAAACAGGCAAAGCCCCACCAGTCTTTACATTTTTAGCGTCTATATTGAAAATACTTTGTCTAAAAAATACTATTAAGGTATCATTAACTATTTCTTGTGCCGAAGTGCTTGCTAAACTAAAAAGAAAAAAGTTTAATACAAGCATCAAGTATTTGATTGACCTGTTATTCAACCTTTCCATTTATTGAATATTTTTTACATATCAAAATTACATAAATTAAATAATAAATTTCAATATATTCACATTCTTTTACATATCTTGTTTACATTAACGAGGAAATGATTCGATAAACAGGTTAATAACCAATTATAATATTACTACAAAATGATTTTTTTTGACATGATTTTCAATAGAATATTATAATATTACTCTATAATTAATTAAATATTTTTACAGGATTTATGTCTATTAAATCAATTTATAATAATTAATTTTAAGTAATTACTTATATTATAATAGAAACCATATATTAAAATATTTTTATTTTTTAACAACTATTCTTATAGTATATATTCAATTTACTTTAAAAACAAATTATAAAATAAAACGTTTCAAATAACCTTTGCATCGTTTTTTTAATATCTTTGTGAATGTACCATTAAAACTATATCACTATGTACACTATACAAGCTAATCCTTCAGGTACCCGAAGCATGGATATCTCGGAAGAAAATCTACAAACTATAGAGAATTATTCTCTTTTTCAACATTTCATTGATAGTAATGGAATAGTTGATGAAGAGTTGCTTGAGAAGTTGAGACTTAATATTCGCTCACTTATTGCTGCATGTGAGGGTAACTGCAAAGATCTTTTGGACCTTTGTATTGATGTAATATATCATAACAATATGAAAGCTTTCGGACTTCATCAACTGATCATGCTTTACATTAAATGGGAACGTGAAAAAGAAGAAGATGATGATGATAATGATGATGTTTGAGTGGCGATTGAAAAATATTAATTAGAAAAGAATTGAAAGAATATAAACTAACAGATTGGCTGCCTACTACAAAAAAGGAGATGGAATTAAGAGGATGGGAGGAACTAGATGTTATCCTGTTCAGTGGTGACGCATATGTTGATCATCCATCTTTCGGTGCAGCAGTCATAGGACGATTACTAGAGGCGCAAGGTTTAAGAGTAGCTATTGTGCCTCAACCAAACTGGAGAGATGATTTAAGAGATTTTAAAAAACTTGGTAAACCAAGACTATTTTTCGGCATATCTGCCGGCTGCATGGACAGCATGGTTAATAAGTATACAGCAAACAAACGACTAAGAAGTGAGGATGCATATACTCCTGATGGTCGTCATGATATGCGTCCTGAATATCCAAGTATTGTTTATGCTGAGATACTTAAAAAACTTTATCCTGATGTACCTATAGTGTTGGGTGGCATTGAAGCATCGCTTAGAAGATTGACTCATTATGACTATTGGCAAGATAAAGTAAGAAAGTCTATTCTTTGTGATTCTAGAGCCGACCTTTTGGTATATGGTATGGGTGAAAAACCTATAACTGAACTTTGCCAAAGACTTTTACAACAACTTAACGATAACTTACCCATAACAATACCTAAAGATATTCCACAAACGGCGTATCTAGTAAACAAAGATGAGATACCTACATCTAACTCGGATAAAGAGGATGTGATATTGGCATCACATGAGGATTGTCTTAAGGATAAAAAGAAACAGGCTAAGAACTTCCGACTTATTGAGGAGGAGTCAAACAAATACGAAGCATCGAGGATATTACAACATGTTGGAAATAGAGTTGTAGTGGTAAATTCACCATATCCACCTATGAGTCAAGAGGAACTTGATCGTTCATTCGATCTTCCTTATACTCGTCTGCCACATCCAAAATATAAAGGCAAGCGTATACCTGCATTCGATATGATAAAATTCTCGGTAAATATTCATAGAGGATGTTTTGGAGGTTGTGCATTCTGTACCATCTCTGCACACCAGGGAAAATTTATAGTAAGCCGTAGTAAAGAGAGCATTCTAAATGAGGTTAAGAAAATTACTGAAATGCCCGATTTCAAAGGACAACTTAGTGATCTTGGAGGGCCAAGTGCAAATATGTACATGATGAGTGGTAAGAATAAAGATCTATGTGGCAAATGTAAACGCCCATCTTGCATTCATCCAAGAGTATGTCCAAACTTGAATACCGATCACTCTCCTCTTTTAGATATATATCGTTCTGTTGATGCAATTCCTGGTATCAAGAAGAGTTTCATTGGAAGTGGCGTGCGTTACGACCTGTTACTACATAGAGGCAAAGATGAAAAAGCTAATAAAAGTGCACAAGAGTATACTCGTGAACTTATTGCTAACCATGTGAGTGGACGACTAAAAGTTGCACCTGAACATACAAGTGATGAGGTACTCAAGTTGATGAGAAAACCATCATTCAGTCAGTTTTATGAGTTCAAGGATATATTCGACAGAATAAATAAAGAGTTTAACCTGAAACAGCAGATAATTCCATATTTCATAAGCAGTCATCCGGGATGTAGTGAAGAGGATATGGCTGAACTTGCTGTGATAACTAAAAAGTTGGATTTCCATCTTGAGCAGGTGCAGGACTTTACCCCTACTCCAATGACCGTATCAACCGAAACATGGTATACAGGTTATAATCCATATACACTTGAACCTGTATTCTCAGCTAAGACACCGAAAGAGAAACTAAGACAAAGAATGTTCTTTTTCTGGTATAAGCCTGAGGAGAGAAGGGACATTACCAACGAACTTAACCGTATAGGAAGAGGTGACCTTATTGCCAAACTTTATGGAATTGGTGGAATAGGTTACAAAAAGAAAAAATAAAAACATTACTAAATGCTATATGATAGGCTATGTCGAATTAACGACATAGCCTATCATATAGTATTAAAGTACAAAACCTTTTTTATAAAAGTATTCAACTTAAAACTCGTTTCCTATACTTTTTACCTTATTACAATGAATCTTTATTAATAATATCGCAATTGTTGTGCTCTAAGGCCTCAACACATCTCTTTATGTCATTAGGACGTATAACAACATTTGCACAATCACCTTGAGCAAAGGCATACATATATTCAATAAAGATATTCTCTTTAGCAAGATTATCAAGGATAACAGCAAGTGATCCTGCAACATTAGGACAGCTTATACAAACCACATCGGTAAGCATAACAGCAAAGTTCTCAGTTCGTAACGCCTCGACTGCCTTCTCAACATCCGAAACAATGAGTCTCAAAATACCAAAATCTGTAGCTTCAGCCATACTGAAAGCATGCATATTGATATTATACTTGGCTAGAGTCTTTGTAACATCATTTATTCTTCCTGTCTTATTCTCAAGAAAGACAGATAATTGCTTTATTGTCATATAGCTACTATTTTAAAATTCTATTATCGATAACATGTTTACTCTTTCCCTCACTTCTTGGTATGCTATTTGGCTCCATAAGACGTATATCAGCACTAATAGATAGAACATTTTTGATTTTATCACCAAGCATCTTCTTCATCTGAAGCATACTACCAAGATCATCCGAGAAGAAGTCTTTGCGTACCTCAACCTGGATTTGAAGAGTATCGAGATTATTTTTTCTATCCAAAACAAGCATATAGTGAGGTTCCAATTCTGGGATTTCCAATATTACACTTTCTACTTGTGATGGGAATACATTAATACCTCTAACGATAAGCATATCGTCGCTTCTTCCCATAATAGGTCCCATCTTTACATTTGTTCTGCCGCATGAGCATTGTTCATGTGAAAGGGTACAAAGATCTTTTGTACGATATCTTAAAAGAGGCATTCCACTCTTTGTCAAAGTAGTGAAAACAAGTTCACCAGTTACACCATCTTCTAAAGGTTCAAGAGTATCAGGGTCGATTATCTCAGGATAGAAATGATCTTCATTTATGTGCGAGCCATTTTGCTCCTCACATTCATATGAAACTCCGGGACCTATAATTTCGCTCAAGCCATAAAGATTAAAAGCTTTGATACCGAGTCTTTCTTCAATCTCTTTTCGCATATTCTCGGTCCAAGGTTCAGCACCTAAAGCACCTACACGAAGTTTAATATCATTTTTGCTTACACCAACCTTATCGAGTGTTTCAGCAAGATAAAGTGCATATGATGGGGTACATGCTATACCTGTTATATTGAGGTCGCGAATAAGTTTAATGTGCTTCTCAGTATTTCCTGTAGATACCGGTATTACAGTAGCTCCAAGATTTTCCACTCCATAATGAGCACCTAAACCACCGGTAAAAAGTCCATATCCGTAACTTACCGAAAAAGTATCTTCACGACTAACGCCATAAGCAGTAAGGCATCTTGACATTACTTCCGACCATATTGAGAGGTCACGACGAGTATAACCTACAATAGTAGGATTGCCTGTTGTTCCGGAAGAGGCATGAACACGTACAATTTCACTTTTTGGAGATGATAAAAGACCATATGGATAATTATCACGAAGATCCTGTTTTGTTGTAAAAGGTAACTTCACAATATCATCAATAGTCTGAATATCTTCAGGTGATAAATCAAGAGCTTGCATCTTGTTTCTATAGAAAGGAACATTATGGTAAACTAAAGTAACCAACTTTTTCAATCTTTCTCCTTGAAGTTTGCGCATCTGCTCACGACTCATGCACTCTTTGTTTGAATTCCAAATCATAGTATCTCGAATTTTATCTGTAATTTCAGTTTAAAGGATGATCCAAGTTGAATGCTTTCATTCTTTGCTGCATAATTTCGTATAGATCATCACGCATTCTTGAAGTACAAGCACGTACTCCCGCTTGATTACTTCCTGTTGTGTTCAGTGCAATACTGCTTACTCCGTAATAAAGCAACTCTTTAAGCAGCTCTTCGCTGCTCATATCACCATATCCTATAGTGAAAAAGAATCCATCGCCTACACTTTGAGTAACATCATAATCATAAACAATGTGGAACCC
The DNA here is from genome assembly GCA_023415545.1 of Bacteroidota bacterium. Classification (GTDB taxonomy): domain Bacteria; phylum Bacteroidota; class Bacteroidia; order Bacteroidales; family Bacteroidaceae; genus Phocaeicola. The sequence goes on along the minus strand of JAEZKJ010000125.1, from coordinate 18,483 downwards.
ATTATCGGTAAATATCTTCTTCATCATGTTTGCTCGGCGAGCATATTCACTGGTTTCGGCAACAAAATCCAATTCTCCATCAGTCGAACGCTTCAACATCTCGGCATATGCATATTGAGTCGATGCAGTACAACCCGAAGTAATCATATATAGAATAGAAGCTACGAGAGTTTTTCCAAATATACCTGAATCTTTATATCTGTTGGCTAGCGCAGGATAGTATGTATCATAAAGTTTATCACTAATACATGTAAGAGCCATTCGCTGACCTGCATAGCTGAATATCTTCGATGAAGAGAGCATAATGATATAGTTGTCAGTATATTTGGCAACTGTTGGAGCATAAGGTTCTTGGAATGGAGTTCCTAAATAGTGACGGAAGTCCATGCAAAAATATGCAAGGTCTTCTAAAACAATAACGTCATATTTAGTTGCAAGACGACCAATGATCTCCAACTCCTGCTCTTCCAAACATATCCAAGCAGGATTATTAGGATTTGAATATACTATAGATGCTATATCCCCCTTTTCAAGAAACTCTGTAAGTTTCTCCTCCAAGGCCTTTCCACGAAATTTATATATATCAAATTGCTCCCACTCGGCTCCAATTATTCTAAGTTGAGATTTTTGAATAGGGAAACCCGGATCAATAAAAAGCACCTTATTTTTTCCCTCTATTCTTTGAGTAGTAGCAATAAAAGATCCAAAAGAGCCGGCTACAGAACCTGTAGTAGGTATGCATGAACGTTCAGAGATATCAATATTTAAAAAGGCTTTAACAAAACGTGAAGCCTCATGTTTTAATTCAGCAATACCATCGGCAGCCGGATAATGTGCTCCTACTCCTCTATCAAGTGCTGCCTTTTCAGCCTCTATACCTACTCTATTTGCTGGCAAACCGGGCGAGCCTTGATCCATACGAATAAATGGGATTCCTGTCTTCTTCTCGAGAGTTGATGCTACAAGAAGTACTTCACCTATGGTAGCTTGACCAAGATTGGCTATGTTTAGTTCACTGACAACTTGTGATACCAACTCTTCACTAAATACTTGATGTTTCATATCATTTAGCCAGTTCAACGCCAAGATCAAAAGCTTTGAGATTCATTTCAACAATGCTCTCTCCTTTACGTTCAAATACATTAATAATACTTTTTCTTAACTCCTCAGCCGATATGATAGCGATATATTTTGATGCCATTCCCAAAAGAATGACATTAGCACATTTAGGCATTGAATTCTCTTTTGCAATCTGCTCTATAGGTAAAGATACCAAATTATCTATTTTGTTAAGTTCCTCTATCACCGCCTCATCTTCAGGATATGTTGGTATATTCCTGAAAGTATCGGTGGAAGTAATGACCCATCCCTCTTTGTTAAGATATGGCATATAACGCATTGCCTCCATAGGTTCCATAGATATTATTATATCAGCTTTTCCCTCCGGAATTAAATCGGACCATATTTTTTCGGTTGATAAACGCATATTCGACTGAACATCACCACCACGTTGACTCATACCATGAACCTCAGCTTGCTTAAGATTTATACCTGTACGTGTTGCAGCATCGCCTATTATTGTTGCTATCGACAGAATACCTTGACCGCCGACACCTGCAAATATTATATTTCTTGTCATTGCTTATCTACTTTTTGTTTCCTTAATTTACGATTAAGTGTTTGTATACACTCTCTTCTTGGAATGATAACAGAGAGACCTTTGTACTCAATTTCCTGACGAAGTATTCTATCTATTTCCTCCATGTTTTTTGGTAATGGTACCACTACATGCAAATGTTCAGGCTGAACACCAAGTCCTAAACAGATAGCTTCGAACTTATTTGTACCGGCAGAGTCCTGCCCACCTGTCATTGCTGTTGTAAGATTATCGGAAATAATAACAGTAATATTTGAGTTCTCGTTTATTGCATCCAAAAGACCGGTCATTCCCGAGTGAGTGAATGTTGAGTCGCCTATAACAGCAATAGCAGGGTAAACACCGGCATCGGCAGCACCCTTAGCCATTGTTATCGATGCACCCATATCCACACAGCTATCAATAGCAGTAAATGGAGGAAGAGCTCCTAAGGTATAACATCCAATATCGCCAAAAACTTTTGCATCCTTATACTCGGCAACAATATTTTTCAAAGCAGTGTACACATCTCTATGTCCACATCCCGAGCACAAAGCAGGAGGACGAGGCATAACGATGCTTGGCTTAGCAAAACCTTCAGAAATAGCATAACCCAATCCTTCTTTCACAAAATCAGGATTTAGTTCACCTACTCGAGGAAGAGCTCCTGTAAGTCGTCCACTAACCTTTACAGCATCGGGTACAATGCTTTTTACCTGCTCCTCAACAATTGGTTGGCCATCTTCTAAAACGATAATCTCCTCACATAACTTACTCATTCTCTTTATTTGTTCTATAGGAAGAGGATATTGTGAAACTTTTAAGATAGGCATCTGTTCATCTTCATCTTGAAGAGCCTCCATGACATAGTTAAATGCTATACCACAAGCTATGATACCCCTTTGATACTTTTTATTATCATCGGGAATATTAATAACATTATATTCCGACTCTACAGAAAGGTTTTCAAGTATTGATTGCTTCTCGATAAGTTTATTGTATTGTCTTTTTGCATTTACAGGAAGCAGCACCCACTCCGAACGATTTAAATCTAAATTTAAACCATTCTCGGCAATTGGTTCACTGATGGTAACATCGGCGCGAGAGTGTGCCAAACGTGTGACAACTCTTAAAAGAACAGGTAACTTTAACTCTTCAGATAATGAAAAAGCTTTATTCATCATATCATAAGCCTCCTGTTGAGAAGATGGTTCCATGATAGGAATCATAGCAAACTTTCCATAGAAACGTGAGTCCTGCTCATTTTGTGAAGAGTGCATAGATGGATCGTCAGCAGCAACAACTACCAAACCACCATTAACACCGGTAATAGAGGAGTTAATAAAAGCATCGGCTGCCACATTCATACCAACATGCTTCATACAAACTAAAGCACGTTTTCCTGCGAAACTCATACCTAAAGCAGCTTCCATAGCTGTCTTCTCGTTGGTACACCATCGGCTATGTATACCTCTTTGTTTTGCTAATGTGTTTGCTTGAATAAATTCAGTAATTTCTGTTGATGGAGTACCAGGATAGGCATAAACTCCCGAGAGTCCGGCATTTATTGCACCTAGTGCTATAGCTTCATCACCGAGTAAAAGTAATTTGTCCTTCATATTTTAGAATATCTTTCTGTTTAAAAATAGATGAAATCTTCTCTTAACAAAAAAAATGTTAGTAGAGAAGATTTAATAGCATAAACTCCTAAAAAGAGGAGTTTTATGAATACTATTATTTTAAAATGAATGAATCAGAGTCATCAAGAACAGGGAACTTCTTTCTGAAACTATTTAGTTCATCCAAATCTATATCTGCAGTAATTGTCATTGATTTATTATCCTGGCATTCTGCAATAATCCTACCATAGGGATCAATAAAAGCACTGGAGCCATTATACTCGCAGAAAGGATCCTTTCCGATACGATTTACAGCTGCCACATAACATTGATTTTCTATCGCACGAGCTTTAATTAATGTTTTCCATGCTTCAATACGTGGGATAGGCCAACTTGCTACATAAATGACCATATCATAATCTTTTCTATTTCTAGAGAATAGAGGGAAACGTAAATCATAACATACCTGGAGTAAGATGCGTACACCCATATACTCAACTATAACTCTCTTACGTCCGGCAGTATAGTGTTTATCCTCGCCACCATAGGTGAATAGATGAACTTTATCATAGTATGAAATTTCACCATTAGGCTTCACAAAGTAAAAACGGTTATAAAATTTCCCATCATCTTCTACAGCCACGCTACCACATATTGCAGCATTTATCTTTTTTGATTCTTTAATCATCCAAGATAATGCAATATTTTGATTGTCTGCATTATTTTCAGGTTCAGTACAAAATCCGGTTGAAAACATCTCTGGAAGGATATATAAATCAGCTCCAGGAGAGCTTTCAATAGCCAATTCAGCCGAAGCGATATTGTTCTGTGGATTGATCCACTCTATATCTTTCTGTATTATTGTTGCTTTCATGTACTTTTTTATTTATTAAAATAGCACAAATGTAACAATTATTAGATAAATACCAACATTTTACTTCATACTATTTCAAAATTGCATCATTTTGTTGCAAACTTACTATTTCTTGAAGAATGGAAACAGCTGTTTCAACGCTAGGAATGTTTTTTATAACCATGCTTCGTTTACCATTCTTCTCACGAAGATTACAGTTACGAGGATTTTTTCCCATATATTCTATGATCTTACCAAAAGCATCACTCTGATAATATGGACTTTCACTATTACTTACAAAGAAAAGTGTCATATTACCGGCTTTTAAGAATATCTTCTCTACACCTAGTCGTTTGGCTAGTCGGCGAAGAGGAACAATTCGTAGTAACTCGAGAGCTTCATAAGGAACCTTTCCAAATCTATCCTCAAGACGTGTTTTAAAGTCGAGTACATCTTTATCTAACTCTAATCCATCAAGCTCACGATATAGTAACATTCTCTCACTGCTGCTTGGGACATATTCATTAGGGAACATTATCTCCATGTCACTTTCCAATTGACAATCGTCAACAAATTCGTCACCAATAATCTTCTCTTCCCCTGAAGCCTCAACATATAACTCCGAAAACTCATCATTCTTAAGTTCAGTAACAGCCTCAGAAAGTATTTTTTGATATGTTTCATATCCTAAGTCAGCAATAAATCCACTCTGTTCAGCTCCAAGCATATTACCAGCACCACGGATATCAAGGTCTTGCATGGCAATGTGTATACCACTACCCAAATCACTGAAATTCTCGATAGCTTGGAGTCTTCGTTTAGCCTCGGGAGTGAGAGAACTCAATGGTGGAGCAAGAAGATAACAGAATGCTTTTTTATTGCTTCGTCCAACACGTCCACGCATCTGATGAAGGTCACTAAGACCAAAGTTTTGCGCTTGATTGATGATTATAGTATTGGCATTTGGAATATCTATACCACTCTCGATTATTGTTGTGGCAAGAAGAACATCATAATCGTAGTTCACAAAATCCAAAATAATCTTTTCAAGTTCTTCGGGGTTCATTTGTCCATGACCAATGCACACTCGGCAGTCGGGTATATTTTTTTTAATCATTGCAGCCAAATCAGGCAAATTATTGATTCGGTTATTGACAAAGAACACCTGACCGTTACGACTCATCTCGAAATTTATAGCCTCGGTAATAATATCCTCATTGAACAGATGAACTTCCGTTTGTATAGGATATCTATTTGGTGGAGGAGTTTGAATGACAGAAAGATCTCTTGCACCCATAAGCGAGAACTGAAGTGTTCTAGGTATAGGTGTGGCAGTCATGGTAAGTGTATCGACGTTAACTTTTATCTGACGCAGCTTCTCCTTTACAGAAACTCCAAACTTTTGCTCTTCATCAATAATAAGTAACCCAAGATCTTTAAACTTAACCGACTTACCAATAATTTTATGAGTACCAATTAAAACATTAACTTTTCCCTCCTCGAGCTCTTTTAAAATACGACTTGTATCTTTTGCACTACGAGCACGACTTAAATAATCCACTTTACATGGGAAATCTTTTAATCGTTCAGAAAAAGTTTTATAATGTTGATATGCAAGCACCGTAGTAGGAACAAGAACGGCCACCTGCTTATTGTCGGCAACAGCCTTGAATGCAGCACGCACAGCAATTTCAGTCTTTCCAAAGCCTACATCACCACATATAAGGCGGTCCATAGGGCGGTCATTCTCCATATCACCCTTTACATCGATAGTAGCTTTTAATTGATCAGGTGTATCTTCATAAAGGAAACTTGCCTCCAACTCATTCTGTAAAAAGCTATCCTTACTGAAACTAAATCCTTTCTCCTGTCGTCTTCTTGAATACAGCTTTATCAAATCTCTGGCTATATCCTTAATTTTCGATTTTGTTCTCTCCTTTAGTTTCTCCCAAGCTCCGGTTCCAAGTTTATTTACTCGCGGAGGTTCACCCTCTTTACCTTTATATTTTGAGATTTTATGAAGAGAATGTATAGAGACAAAGACAACATCATCATTTTGATAAATAAGTTTTATAACCTCTTGTGTACTATTACCATTAGGTATGCGCACCAATCCACCAAATCGTCCAATGCCATGATCGATATGAACAACATAATCACCAATCTCGAACTGGTTAAGTTCTTTTAAAGTCAAAGCAACTTTACCATTACGTGCTCTCTCGCTTTTAAGATTATATTTATGAAAACGATCGAATATCTGATGGTCTGTAAAAAGGCAACTTTTTAAAGTGTTGTCCACAAAACCTTCATGTAAAGTTCTGTTTATAGGTGTGAAATTTATCTTATCCCCTCTCTCCTCAAAAATATCTTTTAAACGTAATGCCTGCTTCTCACTATCCGAGCATATATATAGTTTATAGCCACGCTGTAAGTAATCATTAAAAGTGCTACTTACCAAATCAAAATTCTTGTGGAATATTGGCTGAACCGAGATGTTGAACTCGAGTGTAGCCTGAACAGATTGCGAAGGATGTGAACCTATTTCAATCCTCTTAAAATCGACTATCTTTCTAAAAAAATCATCACCACTTATAAGATTCAGATGACTAAGTGGGAAAAGAGAATCGCCATTTTCAGCCTTCCAAGCTGTCACAGCTTGTGGTGAGAGTGCATCATTGTAGCTTTTATCAATATTCTCCTTTGTCCAAAAAATATCTTTAATGACTACAATTGAATCTTGTGGAATAAAATCAAGGAATGAAATTTTAGAGATTGAGTCACTATTTGAATCAAGTTCCGAAACAATAGATACACTCTCTTTCTTCTCCTTTGATAACTGTGTTTCAATTTCAAAAGTACGTATACTATCTACATCATCACCAAAGAAGTCGATTCTATAAGGATATTCACATGAAAAAGAAAATACGTCGATAATACTTCCTCTATGTGCAAACTGTCCCGGTTCGTATACATAGTCAACATGTTCAAAACCAAGTTCAGTAAGTTTCTCAACTAACTTTGTGATATGAAGTTTGTCATTAAGAGTTATTTTAATACTCTTACTTTTCAGCTCTTTATGAGCCACAACCTTTTCGGTAATAGCTTCAGGATAGGTAACAACGGTCATTGGCCTACCCTTTTGAAAATTGCTCAGTACCTCAGTTCTCAATATTTCATTGGCTGAATCTTTTTGACCATATTTTATAGCTCTTCTGTATGAAGATGGGAAGAAAAAAATATTTTCTTCTCCATTTATCTGAGTCAAGTCATGATAGAGATATCCGGCTGATTCAATATCATCGAGAATAAAAAGATAAATTGAATCATTTTTTTTCAAAAAATTGGAAAAGAATAGAGATGATGATGAACCTTGAAGGCCTTTTAAGTAGGAATATTTTATCGACTTATCAGCCAATATTCTACCCAAAGCGGACACATTGGGATGGGAATTGTATATTTGTTGAATTTCAGATATATCCATAGGAATTATAATAATATCGCAAAATTACAGAAATATCTCATTTGTTGTTGTTAAAGTAAACCCTATTTATTTTTTAATTAGTTTTGTATTTATGAACAATTATTCATACATGTTTGTTTATTTAATATAACTTTATAAAATATAATATGGATGATAAAATCCGGTCAATTTATTTTTTGCTCGAAAACAGAGCAATTCATGCTGCCCTTATGAACATTGAGACTCTAGCGATAGAAAACAATGAAGGTGAAATTGGTGATGAAGTACATCAACTACTTGTATCATATAATATGATGGTATCGTATACTCTACAAGGAATTAAAGATCCTAATATGCAAAATATGATAAATAATACTCTCGCTAATGCTCACAATATATTAGAAAGAATATTAAAAGAAATTCATCTTAAAAATCCTGAATCATATATTGGAAAAACATATAAAGAGGTTTGTTCGGAAAATATTCCATTTGATGAGATTAAAAAAAAGTTGGAGATGTACACAGAGAACATGAGTACTGTCAACATTTTATTCCCTGAAAAAGATATTGAAAAAAAGAGATCAGAAATAGCAAAAGAACATGAGAGGATAATAAACTACACGTTCAATAAAATCTATGTATCAGTTAAATGGGATGATACAGATTTCGAGCAGATAAAAGAGATATTAAACTCACTGATAATTATTGATGAAGATAAAGCTATAATAGTAAGTGCAATAACATTATCATTATTACATGTTTTAGATGCTAAGAAATTTAATCTGCTTCTCTCATTATATAATCATGAAACACCGATAGTATATACCCGAGCATTAGTCGGTATTGTTATTTTAACATATCTATACTGTAATAAAATACAATTTTATCCCGAATTTGTAGCCCAACTAGCTACATTAAAAGAAGATAAAAAAGTGGTTAAAGATATAAGAAATATCCAACTACAACTTCTTATGCAACTTCAGACTGGCAACGTTAATAAAAGGGTTAGCGAAAAAATTATGCCTAACATAATAAGAGGTAATGATATGATTATGCATCGTCGATCTTCAGATATACAAGATGATAATGAATCGGAGAATCCAGATTGGGAAAAGTATTTATATAATCCGGATATTTCAAAATCACTTCAAGAGATGAATGAGCTTCAAAGTTCTGGAGCCGACATATATATGAGTACCTTCTCATTTTTGAAAAATTATAGTTTCTTCTTTAAAATCTCTCATTGGTTCTATCCTTTTTATAACCATCAATATGATGTTATTCCAGTATTGAAGAAAATAAAAAAAGATAAAGTACCTTACTTTGATCTTATTTTCAACTCAGCATATTTTTGCAACTCAGACAGATATTCGTTATGTCTTACATTCCAAAATATTTCTTCTTTGACTAAAAATGATATCATCAATGAACTATCAGATGCAAAGTTTGAAGAAATGGACCAAGCAGAATTAATAAAATCTTTTAATGAGAACTCTAAAAAAAGTTATGTTTTAAGTCACCAATATATACAGGATTTATACAGATTCTGTTTCCTTTGGCACCATAAAAGTGAAGAGAGAAATATTTTCAATTATAAATATGATTTATGGAATAATTTATATTTGAGCGATATTGTATGTGATATTCAAACTTTAAAACAAGCTGGAGCTTTATTACTTAATTATAACCATTTTGAAGAAGCACTTGAAGTTTATAGAATAATTAATGATAAATATCCACATGACACAGAGTCATGGCAAAGGAGTGGATATATTTATCAAAAATTAAAAAATTACATTGAAGCCATAAATTGTTATAATCGTGCTGATATTTTATCTCCTGATCAAAAATGGACTCTTACTCACATTGCAAAATGCTATAGGAGTATTAAAGATTATTTAAAAGCCATAGACTATTATAAGAAAGTTGAAAAGTTACAACCCGATAATTTATCAACATTGATAGAGATAGGAGAATGCTATTTATTAACCGGGCATTATGAAGAAGCTAAAAAATGTTTCTTTGAAGCTGTTTATAAAGATGAAAAAAATATTAAAGCTCACAGAGGTCTTGGTTGGTGTATGTTGCATACAAAAAATTATAGTGAAGCAATAAAACATTATAATTTAGTTATTGAACTCTTTACCGACTTACCTTTTGATTATATAAACTTAGGTCATGCTAATATGCTTCTAAATAATATTGATGAAGCTATAATGAATTATCGCAAATCGTCCTTGTTCTTTAAAGATAATAAAGAACAGTTCCAAGCAATAAATGATATGAAGCGATTTCTCACAGATTATGGGTTAGATAAAGATTACATTGCTATTATTACTGACCTAATTTTTTAAGAATATAATAAATAAAAAAGAGTAACAATTCCCTAGCCAAGCGATGTTTTGGCTAGGGAGTTTTTTTATATTCTCATTTTTGATAGTATATAATTATGATTTAATCCATTTTAACCAACATTTTTAAACTCATGATGTTGTAATTACAATCTATAGAAAAGAATTAGTAGATTTTGATTATATAAATTATTTGAGCTCAGGGCCACGTCTTGGTTGTGGTGATGAAGTTGTTTTAAGTGGGAAAGTAAATTTTCTTTTATTGAGGATGATGAATAGATCAGGAAATAGTTGACCTTGGGCTCTTAATTTAAAAAGTAGATGCATAATATACTGTAGTTTAGCAAAACTTAAAGATAAATATATATGGAATATCTAAATGATAAGAGTGTTGTCCAATTGGGTGATACCAATTTTGAAAAAATCAGCCCTTTAGAGTTAAAAAATAGATTAATTCAGATGGCTGATGAGAATATAAAAAAAATGGCATATGTTTTACTAAATGCCAGTAGAGGAAATCCAAATTGGATAGCTAACATAGCAAGAGAGGCTTTTTTTACATTAGGTCAGTTTGCTATTGAGGAATCTAGACATCCTTTTTATCTCGAAGAGGGATTATCAGGTCTTCCTAAAAAGGCAGGTATTGCACAACGGTTTGAAAGCTTTTTAAAAAAGAATGAAGAAAAACCAGGTATAGAGTTTCTTAAAAATTTCTACAAATATATGTTGTTAGAACATGCTGCCGATCCTGATGAATTGGTACATGAATGGGTAGAGGGAATTATTGGTTGTCAATATCCTTCACACAACAGGATATTGAAATATACAGAAATGATAGTTCGTGATTATTTGGTTGCCGAATTATGTAATGGTAAATATCCAAAGGACAACATGGATCTATTTGCCACAGAAGGTTCTACAGCTGCAATATGCTATGTTTTTGATTCGTTAATGAATAATTTCCTTCTTCAAAAAGGTGATTCAATAGCTTTGATGACCCCAATTTTTACCCCATTAATTGAGATACCTGAACTGGCTAGATATGATTTCGATGTACTAAACATTAACGCAAGTTGTACAGATGAGTTAGGTCACCATACTTGGCAATATAAAGTTGAGGATATCAATAAACTTCGTGATCATCGATATAAAGCTGTTGTTTTACTAAATCCAAGTAACCCTCCAAGCTATGCAATGAATAAAGAGGGAATGGAGGCACTTAAAGATGTTATCGAAAGATGGAATCCTAATTTAATGATAATAACTGATGATGTATATGCATCATTTGTACCGGGATTCAAAAGTTTCCTTTCTACAATACCTAACAATACTATCTGTATTTACTCTTTCTCTAAATTTTTTGGTGCTACAGGATGGAGATTAGGAGTAGTTGCATTGGATAAAGTAAATATTTTCGATAAACTTATTGCACATTTACCTAGAAAACGTAAAGGTGAACTTGAAAAGAGATATAGTTCACTCACTATGAAGGTTGATGAGATGAAGTTTATTGATAGAATGGTTGCCGATAGTCGACAAGTTGCTCTATACCACACAGCAGGTTTGTCAACTCCTCAACAGATACAGATGGGACTATTTGCTGCTTCTTCAATTCTTGACAAAGATAAAAAGTACAAAAAAAGAGTTTTGAAACTTATCCAAGATAGGCTGACAGCATTGTGGAAAAATGCAGGTTTCACTCTTTCTGAGGATCCATTACGAGCAGGTTACTATTCAGAGATTGATATGCTTGAATGGGCAAAGAAAACTTTTGGAAAAGATTTTGTTACATATTTAAAGAAAAACTTTAACCCACTTGATATAGTATTCCGACTTGCGAGAAATACAGGATTGGTTGTACTAAATGGCGGTGGATTCGACGGCCCTGAATGGAGTATTAGAGTATCTTTAGCTAATCTAAATGAAGCAGATTATGAAAAGATAGGTAAATACATCCGTAATCTCCTCAATGAATATGCAGAAATTTGGAAAGAATCACTTGAGGAAGAAAAGAAAAAGGGCTAATCAATATATATAAATAACCTAACCAAATGAAGAGGGTAACCTAAATATATTAAGTTACCCTTTTATCTTTTTCATTATTGACTGATAATCAAGATTAATATAATTTATAAAAGAGGAAAGAGCCCTGAAAAATACAGAGCTCTTTATATAACTAGATAATGTTTTACTAAACATTTTTTGAGAGAAAATTTAGCTTAGATTTTATCTTATTACTTATAAAATAATAATTTTATTTCTCAACCTTAGCGAATTGTTCGATATTATTATCAACATATTCAGCTATGGTTGCAGTAATGAGCTCTTCCATATCCATAAACTTCTCCTCTAAATCATCAAAAGCTTCATATTGCTCATACATTGCCATGAACTCATCATCATCACACTCTCTTTCAAGATCCTCACGATTGGCATCATATATTTTTTTAGCGTCGTATATTAGTTTAGAGAACTCTTTTGCACCGAATATTCGCATAGCCTTAGCAAAAGGATTATCAAAGATATATGGACCATAACCATTTTGAATGAGCTGAACGAACCCACCTTCATTAATCTCTTCTCTAAAGAAATGATAACCAAGTAAAGAGTGCTGATAACCATTAAGAAGTGGCATAGTTGATTCGTTAATTACTCCACCGGTTACTTCAAGATATTTATCAGTAAAAACTTTAATAAATTCATCTATTCCGGCCATAGCACCATTAGCCAAATCTTTATCTGATATTACAATTTTATTTTCTTCCATTTCTCTACTTTTTATCAAGTGTAAATAATACGTGACAAAAATAGATAAAAATCAGACTCTTACAATCATCTTTCCAACATTCTTTCCAAGAAAGAGTCCCAGGAATGCATCAGGTAGTGACTCAAATCCATCGATTATAGTCTCGGCTGTTTTAAGTTTACCCTCTTTTATCCATTTTGAAAGTTGCATGATAGCCTGAGGAAATTCATTTTTGAACTGTCCAACAATAAATCCTTGCATCATGGCACTATGAATTAGAATATTTGGTAAAAACCTTCTTCCCATTGTAATATTATCATCATTGTACATTGCAATTTGCCCACAAATTGCAATACGGGCATTGAAAGTGATATTTGATATTACTGCATCCGAAATATCACCACCAACATTATCGAAATAACAATCAACACCATTAGGACAAATTTTCTTAATATCTTCTTCAATACTATTTTCGTTTTTGTAATTGAACACATAATCGTATCCACAATTTTCAATAAGGTATATAGCCTTTTCATCCGAACCGGCTATACCAATAACATGGCATCCCATTATTTTAGCAATTTGTCCAACAACCATACCCACAGCACCTGCAGCGCCCGATACAACAAAGTATTCACCGGCTTTAGGATTACAAATTTTTGTAGTTCCAAAATAGGCAGTTAGACCGGTAAGCCCCAATATTCCTAAATAGTATGATAAAGGGAAATCATTATCATTTATTTTTGTCAACTTATCCGCTTTAGCTACACAATATTCAGCCCATGGTAAAATGGCATAAACCTTATCACCTTCATTAAAATCATTACTTTTACTTTGAACAACTTCGGCAATTACTCCGCCTTCTATAGGTTCATTAACTTTATATGGCTCAATATATGACTTTTTATCACTCATTCTACCACGCATATATGGGTCAACAGATATGTAAATAGCTTTTAATAAAACATATCCATTGTCAACGTCAGGCAGTTCAACAACTTTAAGTTGAAAAACCGATTTATCGGGCAAGCCTGTAGGACGTGCAGCCAAGAAAAACTCTTTAGTCATCATAGTTTATAATATTTTTATATTAAAAACATACAAAGAGACTAATAGTTTAATTGAATTGCTATATGGAGACGTATCTGCAAACTTAAAAGAAGAAACTTAATCTCTGAAAATGATGTTCAATCGGATATGCTGATTGCGATGGATGGAAGTGAGTTCATTCACTTTACTTTCAACATGTTTATATGAAGGATTTTGGTCTCCACTTATATCCTTATGTTTAAAGAATTGTAAATATGTACCTTGATTTGTTGCGCTGAATTCTTTAGTATCGAAATTATAAGTGAGCTCCTTGCCCGAGCCAAGTTGTATAATACTGCTGTTTCCTTCCCTGAGAAATTTCAATGCTTTATCGTTTCCAGTGAAACTGACTTTGTTATTATTACTGCTTAAGTAGACTGAAAAACTTTTGTTTTTTAATCCTCTGTTATTATTTCCATTACCCGTAAGTTGCCAAATGCATTGATCATCAAGTTTATAAATTGAAGGAACGGCCTTTAACTGATATGTATTATCTTCTTTTTGCTCTAATTTTAGGAACAAGTCATGGCCCTCTATTTTAATATAAAGATCATCCGTTTTATCTATTCCATTAAGTTTTCCCTCTGCCATTTCTTGAAAGACATAATCCGCATATGCTTTGTATGAGATGGAATAATTGAACCCTTCTGATGGAAAAGTTTCGTATAGTAATGAGTCGTAAAAAAGATGGCTGGAACCAGGGAAAATAGTATATTCTCCTTCACTTGCGAAGGAATAATACGCATTATCGATTTCACTTTGTGGTAAAATGGAATTGTGCTGGAATACATATGCTGTATGAGGTAAGATTTTTAAAAAAACTACTTCTTTTGTAGTAACAGGATTAACTGATTTCTCATTTTTTAAAGTAACACTGAGTTTCCCTACCGGACGAAGCATATTAATGGTCCTTGAAATATTTCCTCCTTCTACTGGTATAGACAACTTACCGGTTAGGGGCATCCGATTGTTCTGAATAGTAGGTGTGCTTCCTTTTAATCCTTTCAAAAAAGCATCCTTGTATTTAGCAAAGGAGGTATCACTCTCTGATGGTAGAGTAAACCAATCATTTCCTATGGTATTAGCATATGCGTAGACTATGTATTCTCCTTTTTCCAAATTAAGGAAGTTCAAAGATTGGGTGGTAACATTCTCCAAGTTTGTGAAGCTTTGTTTGGCTACAATGTCATCGTTGGCATTGACCAAAAAAACCGTTAGATCGGCCATCCCATCTCCATCTGCCGTATTACCTTCACCTGCTCTACTTGTCGGTTCAAATTGGGAAACCTCGCAAGGAATAATTTCTCCATCCTTGACAACATAGTTAAGTTGGGTGATTCCTGCATTCCCGTTTCGTGAACTGCTGGTGGGAGTCATACAGATATTCAAGATAATAGAACCAGTTTCTTTGGAATCGATCAATGAAGCATTCATCTCCTTTTGACAAGCATTGGTCAAAAGCAACAAACATCCTAATAAAAATATATGTAAATATTTATAATTCATATTTTATTTTAATTGATAATTAAATCATTATCGATATCAATAACTTCCCATGGAGTCGTTTCTACTGTAACTTCGTATGGGTCGATGATGACGTTGTACATATATTGTGCCCCCGGTTCCCAAACAACAGGAATGGTTTTGTTGATAATTTCTGTCTTTTCGTTGATTTCAAGTGAGAAGGTTAGTTGGGCCATAGTAGTGCTTTGTGGAATGACCAGCAAATTATCGGATACCATGGCTGAACTAGTAGAAATTTTATCTCCCTTAAATGTAGTTATGGTAATAGTTTCCCCTAAACTTCCCAAAGGGTGGGAAGTAATGGAATCGTTGCGATTTATAGCAAACTGACCTTGTGTGTGAACATTCTTCCACTTTATGCTGGTAACCCGATAGGTGTTGAAATATGAGAATCCTTCTTTTAACTTAAATGAAAATTTCACAATAGCCAAGGCATGCTTGAAGTTCAACTCTACAACTTTGCGAAAATTCTTGTTTGTAATTCGGGTGTAGGCCATAACCAAATCAACAGGATTATTCTTTAAATCAATCCCTGATACTGACAATTGGTTATTTGTAATGGTAGCTGTGCCTGTATGGGGTGTATAAGCATAAAATTCATACTGGGTGGCATTTGTATTCCAATATTTGGTAGGGGCGTAAACCCATTTGCTATCTTCCTTAGATACTCGTGTACCATCGAATACTACATTGCCATCATAGTTCCCCCAGACTATAAAATGGTAAATATCTTCTGCACCATCTATCAAATTTGCACGTGATCCTCCTTCTGGTTGGGGAAAGAAGGAAATAGACGGCATGTTTATTGAGTATTCTTTTTTTTCACAACCAGTGTTGAATGTTATGGAAAAAAATAGAAAAATAATATATGTGTACTTTATCAATTTAACCTTTATGTTCATAATGCAATTCATAAGTAAGCAATTGACTAGGTAAAGATAATAATACTTTATAAATAATTAACACTTGTAATACATTTTTTTTAACAGCAATAAGGAATTAATAAAATAGTAGCATTAAAAATAACTTATAAAACATATCATGGAACACTCTTAGTCGGTTTAATGAAAACAGGGAAGCTAAAATCAGCAAATTAAGAAGAGTTAGATTTTTTTACAACATCTTGCTTATGAATGGCTATTTATGAGAAGCTCTATAATGATATTTTCTAAAAAAGATTTGAGACAATCAAACTCACTTTATTCTAGCATTTTTATATATTTCATTATTATATTTTTGAAATTGAATGGGGAAATATTAATATTTTTCTTAAAATAAAGATATCTTACTTCTCATACTTAAATTACAATATATTAAATAAAATGTATAATAATCCTATTGAAAGAGTAAATTATGCATTGTTCTTATTCCACCAATATGCATTATATATTATTATTTATTAAAAACTAAGTTATATGAGATTGCAAAAAAGAATAAAAGAACTAACTTTGCATTCCGAAAAAGATTAATATATCTTTTAAATGTTACGAAGATTAATTTATTTAATAAAAACGTAAAGAATATGACTTATTCACACGAAGTAGAACACATGTGTGTTGTGAAGAAAGGTCCTAACCATGGACCAGCTCCTATTCCAGAAGAAGGAAAATGGGTAAAATCTAAAGAGATAAAAGATGTATCTGGTTTGACACATGGAATCGGATGGTGTGCTCCTCAACAAGGTGCTTGTAAGCTTACTTTGAATGTTAAAGAAGGTGTTATTCAAGAAGCATTGATTGAGACTATAGGATGTTCAGGTATGACTCACTCAGCAGCTATGGCTTCTGAAATTCTTCCAGGCAAAACAATTCTTGAAGCTTTGAATACTGACCTTGTTTGTGATGCTATCAACACTGCAATGCGTGAATTATTCCTTCAAATTGTTTACGGTCGTACACAGTCTGCTTTCTCAGAAGGTGGTTTGATGATAGGTGCAGGTCTTGAGGACTTGGGTAAAGGTCTTCGCAGCCAGGTAGGTACTCTTTATGGTACTTTAGCAAAAGGTCCTCGTTACCTTGAGATGGCTGAAGGTTACATCAAAACTATCGCTCTAGATAAGAACGATGAAATTTGTGGATATGAATTTGTTCACATGGGTAAATTCATGGATGAGATTAAGAAAGGAACCGATGCTAATGAAGCTTTGAAGAAAGTAACAGGTACTTACGGACGTTTCACAGCTGAGCAAGGTGCAGTTAAACACATTGACCCACGTCACGAATAATTATAAGGAGGAAATAACAATGATTAGAGAAGTAAAATTCGAAAGCCAAGACCGTCGTATCAAACAGATTCTTGCTGCATTGAACGAAAACGGCATTAAAGACATCGAAGAAGCTAACGCAATTTGCGAAGCAGCTGGTATTGATCCTTATAAAACTTGTGAAGAGACTCAGCCAATCTGTTTCGAAAACGCAAAATGGGCTTATGTTGTTGGTTGTGCTATCGCACTTAAAAAAGGATGCAAAAATGCTGCTGAAGCAGCTGAAGCTATCGGTATCGGTCTTCAAGCATTCTGTATCCCAGGTTCAGTAGCTGATGACCGTAAAGTAGGTATCGGCCATGGTAACCTTGCTGCTCGTCTTCTTCGCGAAGAGACAAAATGTTTCGCTTTCCTTGCAGGTCACGAGTCATTCGCTGCTGCAGAAGGTGCTATCAAAATTGCTGCTAAAGCAGACAAAGTACGTAAAGAGCCTCTACGTGTTATATTGAACGGTCTTGGAAAAGACGCAGCTCAAATCATCTCACGTATCAATGGTTTCACTTATGTACAAACTCAGTTCGATTACTATACAGGTGAGTTGAACGTAGTTCGTGAAATCGCTTACTCAGATGGCCCACGTGCTAACGTAAAATGCTACGGTGCTGACGATGTTCGCGAAGGTGTTGCTATCATGTGGAAAGAAGGTGTTGACGTATCTATCACAGGTAACTCAACAAACCCAACTCGTTTCCAACACCCAGTAGCAGGTACATACAAAAAAGAACGTACACTTGCAGGTAAAGCATATTTCTCAGTAGCTTCAGGTGGTGGTACTGGCCGTACACTTCACCCAGATAACATGGCTGCTGGTCCTGCTTCATATGGTATGACAGATACTATGGGTCGTATGCACTCAGACGCTCAGTTCGCTGGTTCTTCTTCAGTTCCTGCTCACGTTGAGATGATGGGATTCCTTGGTATTGGTAACAACCCAATGGTAGG
>JAEZKJ010000085.1 GCA_023415545.1 Bacteroidota bacterium | reverse complement strand
ACTGCCGGCTTACCTTCAACAGATGCTGTTCCAAGTTTAGGCTCTTGAGCACCAATTTTAACTTCGGCAATATCTTCTAACATAATAGGTGCTCCGTCGCTACTTTTAACTATAGAACGTGCTATTTTGCTAACATCATCTGTTGATATTACTCCACGAACAATATACTCGTTTCCATACTCATTGATTACTCCACCATTGGAGTTAAGATTCATTTCACGTGTTACATTAAGTACCTCATCAAGAGTAACTTTATAATGTCGCATTCTTCCAGGATCAAGAGCAATCTGATACTCTTTTATATCACCGCCAAGCACGGCAACCTGTGCTACACCTCCCATTGAGAGTAAACGAGGACGAATAGTCCAATCGGCAAGTGTACGCAAATCGAGCATAGAAGTTGAATCGGAAGTAAGTCCGATAATAAGCATCTCACCAAGTATAGATGATTGTGGGCCAAGAGTTGGCTTGCCTACATTGGAAGGAAGAGACTCACTTACAATACTAAGTTTTTCACTAACTATTTGACGTGCAAGATAAATATCGGTGTCCCAATCAAACTCCACCCAAACAATAGAAAAACCATTTGTGGATGATGAACGAACACGACGAACATGGGTAGCACCATTCACTGTTGTCTCAATAGGGAAAGTCACCAACTGCTCCACCTCCTCGGCTGCCATACCATTTGCTTCGGTCATAACAACAACAGTTGGAGCATTTAAATCAGGGAAAACATCGACTTCTGTTTTATTTCCTATATAAACTCCCCAAATCAATAATAGTAGTGAGGCTAACAAAACCGTAATACGGTTGTGTAGAGAAAATGATATAATCTTATTCAGCATACTATAATCACAATTTTAATGTTCATGACTATGAGCAGGAATAGCATTTGTTGCTGAAGCAAGTTTTAATTGATATGCTCCCTTGACTACAACATTATCTCCCGGATGAAGACCTGAAAGGATTTGTACTTCATCTCCATTGTTCATACCCAACTTAACCTCTTGTTTAAAATAGCACTCTTCATCCAACTTTTTATATATAAAATATAAACCTTGTTCCTCAGTAATGGCCGAATTTGGAAGAGACAAAACATTTGGGATATTCGATGATAGAAGATATATATTTACAAAAGAACCTGGTACAACATCACCTTTATTATCGAATTCAAAAGTTACAGGAATAAAGTATGAGTTTTCACCCGAAGCTTTGCCATAAGAGAGAAGACGTCCCTTTAAACTATCAAGTTTATAAACATTATTACTATATGGAGTTTTAAAATTCGCACTCTTTATATTTACAAGATCTTTATAATATCTTTCGGATACATCAGCACGAAGATATAATCTATTTGTCTGTGTTACACTCACCAGTGGTTGACCTACGCTAACATAATCACCCTCATTAACAAGTATAGTTTTTACATATCCACTCATAGGAGATACGATAGAGACTCCTTTGTTAGTGCTGTTTGTCGAGATAGCTTCATATGAAAGACGTGCATTTTCATAACTCTCTTTTATACGGTTATACTCTTTTTGAGAAATAATTTGACTCTTAACAAGTTTGCCCGCTCTTTCATACTCCGATTTTGCTGTTTGGTATATGTTACGTGCTCGTAAAACAGGATCACCATCGGGTAAATTATTAGAATTTATTGATAATATCGATGCACCCTTTTTAACCGACATACCGGCTGTTACCGGATGGTTAAAAGAAATTATGCCTGCAATATTGGCAACAACCATAGACTCATTGCCTTGTGAAGGAAGGATTTCACCACTGGTTTGTATAACCTGACGAAATGATTTTGGCTCTATAACTTGCGATACTAAGCCAACTTCTTTTGCTTTTTGTGGAGAGAAAACTATTTCATCCGAACTTGAAGATTCTTCATGAGTATCATGCGAATGTGACTCACCAGCTTCAGTATGTGTTCCCTTATCATGTGAGTGACCACTGCAATCGTGTGAGTGAGCCTCCTCGGTTTCGTGATTATGATTATGGTCATGAGCATCATGACTTGAACTACTATTGTTACAAGATAAAAATGTCACTGTAAAAAGTAACAAACTGTATATAAAATACTTATTCATATAGAATTCTAATTATTTGAAAATTTAAAAAGGTCTATCCATACTTATGGATAAACAATAAAAGAGTTAAATAGGTCAAATAATAGAATATGGAGGTGCACGTAGTCCTACACTATGATATAATTCTATAGGGTGAAGATGCTCAAGATAGTAATACTCTTTTTGAGATATTTGAGCAGATACATATGAAGATAAATCTAAAATATCATGAATAGAAAACAGTATAGCTACAATAGTAAAGTTGGGAATAAATGTAGCATCTAAATTATGAGGTGTAACACTGTCAAACTTAGTTACACATGATGAAGAACATGAGTGATGTTCACTACTCATACCATCTTCATGTGAATGGTGTGAAGTTGAACAGGAACAGTCACATTCAGTAAAATCATGTTGAAGACAAATATTTTCTTGATGATGATGATGAGGCATAGAGGAGGCTGTAAGCATTATCATGCAAACGACTAATAGTAGATAACTTATTAAACTCCTTCTTTTCATAATGCAAAAATAAATTATTTTGTATTATAATTAATCCTTTACAAGAATAAATATGGTATAACTTTAAATATATGTGAACAAAAAAGTGGCGAAGCCTCATCATTAGAAGCTTCGCCACTTTTATTTTAATATTCTATTTTACCAAACAGATAATCTCTTATCAGGAGCTAAATACATAGGATCTTTCTCGCTTATGTTGAAAGCTTCGTACCACTC
The DNA here is from genome assembly GCA_023415545.1 of Bacteroidota bacterium. Classification (GTDB taxonomy): domain Bacteria; phylum Bacteroidota; class Bacteroidia; order Bacteroidales; family Bacteroidaceae; genus Phocaeicola. Next base: position 26,519 of record JAEZKJ010000085.1, on the reverse strand, counting down.
TTGAATATGTGGAAGAGCACCATTTACTCTCCATCGGCCAAGAGAATGAGGATCTGACTTAGTTTGAAGTCTAGCTTGCTCATCACGAATGTTTCCAGCCCAGAGTCCGGCATAAGCAAGGAAGAAGCGTTGTTCAGGAGTAAATCCGTTCTCAACAGCCAAAGGTGCATCTTTTGTTGCACTCTTCATAGCTTGAAATGCAATTTTTAAACCACCATGGTCAGCTATGTTTTCACCAAGAGTAAGTTCACCATTAGCTTTTAGTCCTGGCAATACTTCAATGTTGTTAAAATAGTCAACCATAACTTTTGTACGTTCTTTAAACTGTTTAGAGTCATCAGCTGTCCACCAATCTTTGAAGTTACCATCTTTATCAAACTGACGGCCTTGATCATCGAATCCATGAGTCATTTCATGACCAATAACAACACCAATTGCTCCATAGTTGAAAGCATCGTCAGCATTCATATCAAAGAAAGGGTACTGAAGAATACCGGCAGGGAAGCATATTTCATTTGTTGTTGGATTATAATAAGCATTTACAGTTTGAGGAGTCATATACCACTCTGTGTTATCAACAGGCTTGTTTGCTTTTGAAAGCATATAGTTTAACTCGAACTTATTAGCACGTGCAATATTTTCCCAATATGAGTCTTTTTTAATATCTAAAGATGTATAGTCTCTCCATTTATCAGGATAACCAACCTTTACATAGAAAGTATTAAGTTTCTCGATAGCCTTAGCTTTTGTGCTATCATTCATCCATTCTTGAAGCATTATTCGCTCACCAAGCGATTTCTGTAAGTTCTTAACAAGTTCAACCATTCTCTGTTTTGCTGCAGCAGGGAAATATTTCTCTACATACATCTGTCCTACAGCCTCACCAAGTACTCCGTTAACACTATTTACTGCTCTTTTCCAACGAGGAGAATTCTCTTTCTTTCCTGATAATACCTTGCCATAGAAATCGAAATCTTGAGCAACTAAATCATCACTCAAGTAACTAGATGAACTATTTATAAGATTCCATTGAAGATATGCTTTTTGTTTATCCAAAGGAGTATTGTTGATAATAGTCTCTACCTCTTTAATTGGAGCAATTTGTCCAATAGATAAAGTTTTAACATCTACACCAAGATTTTTGAAGAATGTACTCCAATCAATGCCTGGGAACTCCTTTTGAAGCTCACTCATAGTCATGTTATGATAATTTGAAGCAGGATCCCTCAGTTCTACATTTGTTGAAGATTTTTTAGCTATAGCTGTCTCAATCTCCATTACCGATTCCATATTTTTCTGTGCTGTTGCATCATCGAAGCCGGCAAGTTTGAACATTTTTACAATATGTTCTTTGTACTTATCGCGAATGTTCTTTGTTACATCATCATTGTCAAGATAATACTCCTTCTGACCTAATCCAAGACCACCTTGAACAATTTGGAAAAGGTTTGCTTTGCTATTCATGATATCTGCATCCACATAATAACCAAAGAATGGGAATATTCCTTGAAAATTAAGGGTAGTAAGCATAGGAACTATTTCCGATTTGTCTTTAATATTTGCTATCGCTTGAAGTTCTGCTTGAATAGGTTTTGAACCATCTTCATTAAGTTTCACGCTGTCCATAGCAAGATTATAAACATCGGCAATCTTTTGCGCTACTGTTCCATCAGTTTGAGCTTTAGAAGCTATATCTGAGATAAGTTCTTTAAGCTGTTTCTTATTATTCTCAGCAAGAAGATCAAACGATCCAAAACGAGAATATTCTCCAGAAAGAGGATTAGCTTTCATCCATCCTCCACAAGCATACTCATAAAAGTCGGCACCTTTAGCTACAGTAGTATCCATATTAGCATAATCCAATCCTGATGATACTACATCTTTTTTTGATTGACATCCGGCAGCCAATGCTAGGCCAAATGCAACAATCGGTAAATAATTAATCGCTTTCATATATTAATGATTAAAGTTAATTCTTTAGTTCATCTAACTCAAGTGAGGCATTTTCCCACTCTTCAACAACCTTATCAATCTCCTTTTTCTTATTCTGATGTTTTTCATAAAGTGACATATCACTAGCACCTTCGGGTGTAGTCATTTGCATCTCTATCTCTGCTATCTCCTCTTCTAACTTCTCTATTCTACTTTCACAATCAGCAATAAGTTTTTCTACTCTTTTAATTTTTTTATTAAGCTCTTTTTGATTCTCATACGATAGCTTGTTCTCGCTGATCGCCGTTGTTTGCGAAGTATCATCAACATTTTGTTTTGGTGAAGAGGAAAGTTGAATTTCATTAAGATTATCAATATTCTTCTTCTTAAGGAACTCATAAATTCCTCCAATATGCTCTTTCACTTCACCTCCACCGAACTCATATACTTTTGTTACTAGACCATCAAGGAAATCACGATCATGAGAAACAACGATTACAGTACCATCAAAATCTTTTATCGCATCTTTCAATACATCTTTGGAACGCATATCAAGGTGATTAGTTGGCTCATCGAGAATAAGAAAGTTTACAGGCTCAAGAAGTAGCTTGATCATAGCCAAACGGCTACGTTCTCCTCCAGATAACACTTTCACCTTCTTTTCAGAAGCTTCCCCACCAAACATAAATGCACCTAAAATATCACGTATCTTTAAACGTATATCACCTACAGCAACACGATCAATAGTATCGAATACTGTTAAGTTTTCGTCCAATAATTGAGCTTGGTTTTGCGCAAAATATCCTACTTGTACATTATGTCCAATCTTGAGTTTCCCATCGAATGGAATTTGGTCCATAATACATTTCACAAGAGTAGACTTACCTTCACCATTCTTTCCAACAAATGCTACTTTCTCACCTCTTTCGATTGTTAAGTTGACATCATGGAAAACGACATGGTCGCCATAAGCTTTTTTCAAGTCTTGGCAAATAATTGGATAGCTACCCGAACGAATAGCTGTTGGGAATTTAAGTCTTAAAGCAGAGTTATCCTCATCATCTATCTCTATAGGGACAATCTTCTCTAACTGTTTAATTCTACTCTGAACCTGTACAGCTTTTGTTGCTTTATAACGGAATCGTTCAATAAAATCTTCTGTATCTTGTATCTGTTTCTGTTGATTTTCATAAGCACGAAGTTGTTGTTCACGTCTCTCCTTACGAAGTTCCACGAACTGATCATAATTTACTTTATAATCATAAATATGTCCACAAGATATCTCGATAGTTCGATTAGTAACATTATTAATGAAGGCACGGTCGTGACTTACCAATACTACTGCACTTGAACTTGTTTTAAGGAAATTTTCCAGCCACTGTATACTTTCTATATCAAGGTGATTGGTAGGCTCATCAAGAAGCAACACATCAGGTTGACGAAGTAGTAACTTCGCTAGCTCAATACGCATTCTCCATCCTCCACTAAATTCAGAGGTAGGACGATTAAAATCAGAACGATTAAATCCCAATCCTATAAGTGTACGTTCAATTCCTGATTTGTAGTTTGTGCCACCCATCATCAAGAAACGATCGTTATCGTGAGTGAAACGTTCAATAAGTTTATGATAGCTCTCTGATTCATAATCTGTACGTTCAGCAAGCTCATCATTCATCCTCTTTATACTCTCCTCAAGTTCGAAAATATGTTCAAAAGCTGTCTCAGCCTCCTCCATAACCGTTCTATTGTCACTCAATATCATCACCTGAGGCAAATAGCCCAAAGTAACCTCTCGAGGAACAGATACTGTACCTTCAGTAGGCTGTTGCTTTCCTGCCAGTATTTTAAGCATGGTTGATTTGCCTGCTCCATTTTTACCAACAAGTGCAATTCGATCACGTCGGTTTATAACATATGATACATCCTCAAAAAGAGGAGTAACTCCAAACTCTACTTTTAAATTATCGACTGAAACCATCGTCTCTTTTTATATTCAAATATTACAATTATCAAAGGTATCATTAAAAACTCAAAAAGTGTAAATTAAAATTTATTTGACAAGTCAAATCTTTAACAACTTAGAAGTTTTTATTAAAACGTGTTAGAAAAGTCCGATTTTTAAGCTCAATATTTGCTGAAAAAGGAAAAATCCATACCTTTGCATTGTGTTTTTCATAGTATTAGATTTAAGGTTAACAAAAGATTGGCTGTCTGGGAAGATAGCCTTTTTTTTTGCCCTTTTTTATTTAAAAATCTTTTCAATTTCACTCTCTTCAAGTACATGTAAAACGGTCTTACCATCGGGTGTGTAATTAGGGGTAGCTAATGCAAAAAGAGAGTCAACAAGACTATTCATCTCATCGTTTGTCAAAACTTGTCCTGGAACAATAGCTGCCGATTTAGCAAGAGTTAGTGCAAGTATATTCTCCACCTCATCTTTTACTTTACACTCTTTTTCGATAGCAGTATGAACCATATTCTTTACCAATTCTGACGGATTGAGTCCTTCTATACCTGCCGGTACACCATTAATGGCATAACTTCCTCCACCAAGTGATGTCAGCTCGAAACCAAGAAAAGATAGATCCTCCAAAATACTTTCAAGAGTAGGTATTTCGGATACTGGGAACTGCACTATATCAGGGAATAGCATACCTTGTGAAGCATGCTGACGATTACGTATTTGATTGATATATTTTTCATAAAGAATACGTATATGCGCTCTTTGTTGATCGATAATCATCAATCCGGACTTTACAGAAGTTAGAATAAACCTTCCCTTATACTGATAGTGCTGAGTAGAATTCTCGTTCATTGATTCAGCAAAAGGATCTGTATTTACTTCCTCAGAAGCTGGAATAGTGGATATATAGTTATCTTCAAAGTCATTATCGAAAGGTTCAATATTATCACTTTTCGAATTATCAAGTCCTTCATAAAGTTTTGACCAGTTACGTGACTCACTAGAATATGAAGATGGTGAATACGAGCCGGTATTAAATGGATTATAATCGGGATTATATGTTGTCTTTGGAGGCTCAATACCTGAGTAGTAGCTAGTATCAATAGCAGGTATTTCAGGCATATCCTCTGTATCAAAGTCAATAGATGGAACAGCATTGAATTTCCCCAATGACTCTTTGACAGCAGCGGCAAGAATCTGCCAAATGGCAGGTTCATTCTCAAATTTTATCTCTGTTTTTGTTGGATGGATATTGACATCAATATTTGAAGGGTCGATATCAAAATAGATAAAATATGATATCTGTTCACCTGAAGGAATGAGATTTTCGTAAGCTTCCATTACAGCTTTATGAAAATAAGGGTGGCGCATATATCTTCCATTTACAAAGAAGAACTGCTTAGCACCTTTCTTTCTTGATGACTCAGGCTTACCAATGAATCCGGAAATTTTAACCATAGTAGTGTCTACTTCCAAAGAGAAGAGTTCTTGGTTTATCTTTTTACCGAATACACCTATGATTCTCTGTCGGAGCTGAGTAGCCGGCAGATTAAACATTTCGGTTTCATTGTTATGAAGAGTGAAGTTTATATCCGGATTTACCAAAACAATACGTTCAAACTCATTCAATATATTTGTTAATTCCGTTTGATTTGATTTAAGAAACTTACGACGAGCAGGGATATTAAAGAAAATGTTCTTTACAGAAAAGTTACATCCTTGCTGACACGATATGACCTCCTGACTCTCAAATTTAGAACCGGAGATAACTAAATGAGTACCCAAATCATCACCTTCTTGACGAGTCTTAAGATCAATCTGCGCTACAGCAGCTATAGAAGCTAAAGCCTCACCTCGAAAACCCATTGTGTGAAGGGCAAATAAATCGGATGCCTCTTTGATTTTTGAAGTGGCATGTCTTTCAAAAGATAGTCGCGCATCAGTCTCCGACATACCTTTTCCATCATCTATTACTTGTATAGAACTTTTGCCTGCCTCTGTTATTATAACGTCAATATGTTTGGCTCCTGCATCAATAGAGTTCTCAACAAGCTCCTTAATCACAGAAGCTGGTCGCTGAATAACCTCACCTGCAGCAATTTGATTAGCGACAGAATCGGGCAAAAGACGAATTATATCACTCATAAGAAATTATAAAGTTAAAACCTCCACTCCCCTGTTACAAGGTAATGAAGTATATAAAGAAGTACAATTATAGCAACAATCAGAGCACCATAAGTCATAGGTTTACGATTGCTCTCCTTCCTACGTTTTAAATGTTTTGTACCCTCAACAAATTTTCCTCTAATATTTTCAGGAGAATACTCTTTAGGAGGAATCATGCCTAAATCTCTTTTTGCATTCTCCTCTATCTTATTTAGTTTCTCTTTCCTCTCATCAACATAAATGTATTGATGATTAAAACCGCGAGGTTTTTGTGTTCTAAAAAGTTTCATAGTTATCGCTTTTTGTTTTTAAACAGGTCATGATTTGGCAAAGGTACCACTCCACGCGTATTTTTCTTCAAGCCTTGACCGGCAGCTTTTGAACGCCATTCGAAAATATCATTTTTATCCACAGGACGAATATAGTCAAACCATCCAAAAGATTCCAATCTCATCTTCTCTTTTGGTATCATTAACATTGGATAGAGTGTACCATTAGATTTTGGACTCATAACCATCTTTTTAAGTTTCCTATTCTCAAGATATATCTTCAAAAGACTTGTCTCAGCAATATTCATACCAATCAGTGAACTATCTTTTTCAGTAGGATAATAAATGGAATGAACTGAGCCTATAACATCAACTCTTTTCATATCACCACCTTCAAAGTATGCTTTCATATCCTTTCCGGATACTTGATTATAATTTACTGAATCGAGTTTTTCAACCGAAAGAGCTTGGTTATGTATATGAGCCCAATCTATTGTGCTATCATTGAAATATGCCATTATCTGCTCACCAAGAAGTTGACGATTACCATTCCATAAGATAGGTTCTCCATACATTGTTAAACAACTATCTTTTGAAGAGAAGGTAAGAGAATCACACACTCCTTGAACATCATTTCTAAACATACGAACTTTATGATATGCTCTTGCCTGACGATATAATGAATCGGTATCAATATTGAAAGTAAAGAGTTGAAGAGTATCAGCATGGACAAACAGTGAGTCTCCTTGAGAATAATCAATAGCGACTGCTTTTTTTGTTGCTAATGCATATTTCGTTGCCTCATTATAGTAACAATAATCTCCGGTAAGAAGATTTTTGTTAATAGTATCTTTCATCAATACATTAAAGAACGCCTCACCAAAGTTCCTATTCCTATCATAAAACAGGCTATCGCCGGTAAGACTTTTGCCCTCGTTAGTAAGTATTGAACGATTCAATAGTTGGGCTTGTCCTGTAGCTGTATTATAGAATCCTGACTCAGAATAGATATGATTCTTGTCACTTACAATATTTGATGGACCAACAATGTTAGCAACTTTAGTTGCAGTATTATATTTCAATGTATCTGAAGAAAGAGTAAACTTTGGATTAACCAACTTAACATCATAATTGAATATAGAGAGCTTAGTTTTAGGACTATACTCACCCCATTCGGATGTAAGCACATTCTCCTCATCCATCATAGTACCTCCATCGAAAAAATAACCTAACTCATAAATTCTATCATAGTTAAGACTATCAGTGAGAAGAGTTGTTTTTTTGTTCTCCAACTTAACATTATTACGTACTTGAGCTATTTGGGTATTTCCATCATAATATAGATAGTCACCATAAAGAGCTAAAGTATCTCCCTGTTTCATCCTCACATTATTGAATGCTTTAAATGAGTTATTTTTCTGTAGGAAGAGTGCACTGTCACAATACATATAGAGACTATCATGTTTGAAAGCAACATTTCCAACAAGAATCTGTGCTTCAGGCTCGGAAGAATAAGGGTCACGTTTTATTATATCCGAATGAAGAAGGAATACCTTACTCTTTGGAGTTTTATTTGTCTCCTTTTTTTGAGGTTTTTGTGCTAACAGACAAAAACCAAACAGGCACAAGATACTAAATATTAATATCCTATGCCTGCTTGTATTTTTTTTATTTCTTTTATTATCAAGCATATGCGAAACAATATTCTTTTTAATTGCTCATCCAGCCTGGATACTTGAAGTCACATTTTTTCCATTTGTCGTTAATACGAACATATGTCTGTTTTTGTTTCTCTTTTATCCATTTTTCTATCTTTTCACTGCTCTTTCTCTCCTGAACAATGCTTTTTAAGCGTTGATAATCTTCGCTCATTGTAGCTTTATGACCATTGATTCTGCTCTTCAACTTAACGATAGCACAAACCTCTTTACCTTTGCTATTAATCATAGTAAATGGTTTAGATATTTCACCAATTTGAAGTCCTTCAACAGTTTTAGCAACCTCTTGTGATACTTGAGCTAATTGTTGCATCTCAAATTTTGCTGTTCCAGACATAGGGTTAGCCATCAATCCATGGTTATTACGAGTATCTTTATCATGTGATAACACTGCTGCATCATCAAAAGAGAATTTCTGACTACGTATATCATTAGCAATAGAGTCAAGACGAGCTAAAGAAGATTCAATATCTTTTTCATCTACTTTTGGTTTAAGAAGGATATGACGTGTACGGATTCTATCACCTCTTTTTTCAATAAGCTGAATAATATGGAAACCAAATTCTGACTCAACAATTTTTGATACTTTGTTAGGATCCTGAAGATTGAAAGCAACATTAGCATATTCAGGAACAAGTTCAGCTCTACCCATAAAAGGAAGTTCTCCACCTTTACGACTACTTGCCTCATCCTCAGAATACAGACGTGCCAACAAAGAGAAAGATATACTACCACTGTTTATTTGATCAGTATAATCGCGAAGAGTTTTTTTAACTCTATCTATCTCCTCCTGTGGTATTTTTGGCTCGAGAGTAATTATCTGTACCTCAACTTGAGTAGGTATAAATGGTATACTATCTTGTGGAAGGTCTTTAAAAAAACGTCTTACATCAGCAGGTGTAATTTTTATTTCTCCAACAATTTTCTTCTGCATCTCTTGTACAGTAAGTCCGTCTCGAATATTATCACGTAACATTTCACGAATCTGTGAAGAAGTTTTATTATAATACTCTTCTACCTTCTCTTTAGATCCGATTTGATCAATGAGCCAGTTTGAACGTTGATCAACTTGATTTATCACCTGTTGTTCAGAGACTTGAATACTATCAATAGCTGCTTGATGAAGGAAAAGCTTTTGAATAGCTAATTGTTCGGGAATGATACAATATGGATCACCATCAAACTTACGCCCTTCATATTGAGCATTTAGTCTTTCACTTTCTACATCTGATTTAAGAATAGCCTCATCACCTACTACCCAAACAACTTCATCAATAACATTGTCTTGAGCTTGTGTTGTAGCAGATGCAAATAATAATAAGAATAAGGAACAAACCTTTATATTTTTTAATTTATTCATTTGAATATAAATTATCTTATATTTTTAGTATAACTGTCTAAAAATGAAATAACGAACGAAGATAATGGAATAATTAATTACTTCCACTATTATTAACGGTTTTTAAAACCTCATCATCAATTTCTACCTTATATTTTTCAATTAATGCATGATTTTTCAAAAATACTCTACTATTTACTAGATCAGATTTTACCTTTTCACGAATGTCCGAAAAATTATCAGGTCTCTTTTTTAGTATCTTTCCTATTTTAAAAGAGTAAGGGAAAGTGGGTGATGAATTTGTTTTTTCACTCTTTACTTTAAAAACCAACTTATCAACAAAACTATTTTCTCCTCGTTTAAAAATACCTCTTTCCATCTTCACCATTTGTTTTTCATCATTTTGGGTTAATTTATCCAAAGCGTTTTGCCAATCGGTGAAATCATATTTCTTTAAATACTTACTTATAGCCTTAGCCATTTTTTTTGAGGAGCAATGAATTATTGCGCCTTTAAACCTTGGCTCATCATAATTATAGTTTGATTTATTTTTATTGAAATACTCTTTTAAGTCACTTTCGCTAATATTATCAGCTATTGTATCATTAGCTGACGCTATTTTATAAAGAAGTTCTAATTTAAGATCTTCCAAATCAACTTTTTCAAATGAAGCTAATTTTTTATTATTAGATAAATATCTTTCAAATTTTTTTTCAGCGACCTCTTCAGGAAGAGAAGTTGAAATATCATATAATTTTATGATACAGTATCCCGATGGAGTCAACACAGGAGGAATAACATCGCCTGGTTTAGCATTTTCAACCATTGGTATTACCTCTATAGGCAAAAGATTCTTTTTACTCCATATTGGCTTTACTTCAACAATGTTATCCGAATATTTTATTAACAGTTCACTGAAATCAACTCCATTTTTCACAAGATTGAATATGGAATCCGAACTCTCTTTTTGTTTTTTACAATATAACTTAGAACTATTTTGAGGAATATACTTCTCAATAATTTGAAGTTTTACCCAACTATTATCACTGAAGCGATTGTTGACATTAGTTTTATATATCGAATCTCTATATTTTTCTTTATAGAAAGATTTCAACTTTTCACCTTTGTAGTTTGTCAAAAGAATTTTAAAAGAGGTGAGAGTATCAATACCTTTTTGCTGAAGATCCATAATGCGAACTCTACGCAAAATAAAGTGAGGCAAAAACTCTTTTACAGATAAAGATTGGCTATTGTTATACTCTTTAATAAATTCATTTTTGCAAACAGGAACCCCACCTATTTTCATAACAATATCTTCTTGTTCCTGTGCATGAAGCACAGATACAAGAAGATACATTATTATTGATAATAATAGACGATACATCTATTAATTATTAGGTCGACTATAATTAGGAGCTTCACTAGTGATAGCAACATCATGAGGATGGCTTTCCATTACTCCGGCATTTGTGATACGAGTAAATTTAGCATTATGAAGTTCAACTATATTTTGCGCTCCACAATATCCCATACCTGAACGCAGACCACCAACAAGTTGGTAAATTACCTCATAAAGTGATCCTTTATATGGAACACGAGCAGCAATACCTTCAGGAACTAACTTCTTAACATCTGTTGTACCACCTTGGAAATATCTATCTTTAGAACCATTTTCCATAGCCTCCAAAGATCCCATACCTCTATATGATTTGAATTTACGTCCATTAAAGATAATTGTATCACCTGGCGATTCTTCAGTTCCAGCAACAAGAGAACCAATCATTACGCTATATCCACCTGCTGCTAAAGCTTTTACTACATCACCTGAGTAACGAAGACCACCATCAGCAATCAAAGGAACACCTGTTCCCTCAAGAGCTTTTGCCACTTCATATACAGCAGATAACTGAGGAACACCTACACCGGCTACAACACGTGTAGTACAAATAGAACCAGGACCTATACCTACTTTCACTGCATCAGCACCAGCCTCAACTAAAGCTTTAGCTGCTTCTCCGGTAGCAATATTTCCAACAACAATATCGATTTCAGGGAACATTTTCTTAGCCTCTTTCAACTTATCGATAACAAACTTTGAGTGACCATGAGCTGTATCGATAACAATTGCATCAGCACCAGCTTCAACAAGAGCTCTCATTCTTTCAAGAGTGTCATTAGTAACACCAACACCGGCAGCAACACGTAATCTTCCTTTGCTATCTTTACAAGCCATAGGTTTATCCTTAGCTTTTGTTATATCCTTATAGGTGATAAGTCCAACAAGCTTTCCATTTTTATCAACAACAGGAAGTTTTTCAATCTTATTTTGTTGAAGAATATCAGCAGCAGCCTCTAAGTCAGTAGCTTGAGTAGTTGTAATAATATTCTCTTTTGTCATTACGTCATCAATACGTTTATCCATAATTTTTTCAAAACGCAAGTCACGATTTGTAACAATACCAACAAGATAATTATCATCATCTACAACAGGTATACCACCAATTCTGTACTCAGCCATTAGAGCAAGAGCATCAGCTACAGAAGAACCACGTTTTATTGTGATAGGATCATAAATCATACCATTTTCTGCACGTTTAACAATAGCTACTTGACGAGCTTGTTCTTCGATAGACATATTTTTGTGAATAACACCAATACCACCTTCACGAGCTATGGCTATAGCCATTTTTGACTCAGTAACAGTATCCATTGCTGCTGTCACAAAAGGGATTTTCAACTCAATGTTGCGTGAAAACTTAGTCGAGAGTTCGACTGTTTTAGGTAAGACTTCTGAATAGGCAGGGATTAAAAGTACATCATCGTAAGTTAATCCATCCATAACTACTTTATCGGCAATAAATGACATAAGAAGTATGCTTTATATTTTTATTGCGTGCAAATATACATATTTTCTATCAAAAAAATATTGATATCAAAATTTTTAACTGTAAAAAAAACAAAATTCCGTATGTAATTTGAGACATAAAATTATTCAAACCACATACGGAACTACTGTTATAATATAAATATTTTAATTTGCCATTTCAGAAATGAACTTAATTCGAACGAGTCGTATCTCATCTTCAGAATAATCACCTCCCAACTCTTCAACAGCTTCTTCTATTCTATCTGTTGTCGACTCTTTGAAGTAATCATAAATATCTTGCATATGATCATCGTCCATTATCTCTTCAAGAAAATAGTCGATATTCAATTTTGTTCCTGAATATACTATTGCTTCAACCTCATCGAGTAATTCCCCAAACTCTAAACCTTTAGAAACAGCAATATCATCAAGAGCAACTTTACGGTCTATACTTTGAATAATAGAGACTTTAAGTTTAGACTTGTTAGCCACAGTTCTAACTCTTAAATCTTCAGGGCGTTCGATTTCATTCTCTTCGCAATGAACTTTAATAAGTTCACAAAACTCTTTTCCATATCTTTTTGCCTTTCCAGCACCGACACCAGGTATATTTTGCAACTCATCCAACGTAACGGGATAAATTGTAGCCATAGCCTCAAGCGATGGATCTTGGAAAATAACATAAGGAGGAACATCTAATTTCTTAGAAAGTTTTTTACGAAGATCTTTCAGCATAGAATATAAAGCTGGGTCAACAGCACATGAACCACCTCCTCTAGCTGGAGTCTCTTCTTCCTCTTCTTCAAAATCGTTATCCTCAACTATTTTAAACGATACGGGTTTCTTCAAGAACTTATGTCCTTGAGCAGTAACCTTAAGTAATCCGTAGTTTTCTACATCCTTACTTAAATATCCGGCAATTAATGCCTGTCTAATAACAGCATTTAATAATTTTTCATCTTCACCCATGCTTGAGCCAAAAACATCCAACTCTTCATGTTTATGGTCTAGAACTTCAGTTGTTTCTTTACCAAGAAGTATGTCAATTATATAGTCTGTCTTAAAATTTTCTTTTACAGCTATGATTGCTTCAATCACAGCACACAATGAATCCTGAGCTTCCACTTGCTTTTTAGGATTTAAACAGTTATCACAATTACAGCAATTATCCTCTGTATACTCTTCACCAAAATAGTGCAATAATGATTTACGTCTGCAAAGAGAAGATTCTGCATATGCCGCTGTTTCAAGTAAAAGTTGTTTTCCTATTTCCTGTTCAGCAATAGGTTTACCTTGCATAAATTTCTCGAGTTTCTGCAAGTCTTTACTTGAATAAAAAGTAATACATAATCCCTCTCCACCATCTCTTCCTGCTCTGCCAGTCTCTTGATAGTAACCTTCTAGACTCTTTGGAATGTCATAATGAATAACAAATCTAACATCAGGTTTGTCAATACCCATACCAAAAGCTATAGTAGCTACAATCACATTTATATCCTCTTTAAGGAATGCATCCTGGTTTTCTGATCTCGTTGCCGAGTCCATACCTGCATGATATGCTCTAGCACTAATACCATTTGCTTGTAAAATTTCTGTTAACTCCTCAACCTTCTTCCTACTTAGACAATAAACAATTCCAGATTTACCCGGATTATTCTTTATAAACTTAATTATATCTTTGTCTACATTATTAGATTTTGGTTTTACTTCGTAATAAAGATTAGGACGATTAAAAGAAGATTTAAATTCGGCAGCATCTTGCATACCAAGGTTCTTCTGAATATCCATCTTAACTTTAGGAGTCGCAGTAGCAGTTAGAGCAATAACCGGTGCTTTACCTATTTCATTAATGATAGGTCTTATTCTTCTATATTCAGGCCTAAAATCATGTCCCCACTCAGAAATACAGTGAGCTTCATCAACAGCATAAAAAGATATTTTTATACTTTTCAAAAACTCAACATTTTCTTCCTTAGTTAGTGATTCAGGAGCCACATACAACAATTTTGTTTTACCACAAATGATATCATCTTTAACTTGATCAATCGAAGATTTGTTCAGTGAAGAGTTAATAAAATGTGCGATTCCATCTTCTTCACTAAAATTTCTCATTGCATCGACCTGATTCTTCATTAGAGCAATCAAAGGTGAAATAACAACAGCCGTACCATCCATCAATAAAGAAGGTAATTGGTAACATAAAGATTTACCTCCACCTGTTGGCATGAGCACAAAAGTATCTTTGCCAGAGAGCAAACTTTTTATTATTGCTTCCTGATTACCTTTGAATTTATCAAATCCAAAATACTTTTTTAGTGCATCAGTTAAATATGATTTCTCATTCATTGTAATAATAGTTTTATCTGACTTAAATATGAAGCTTTATACACTCTATTTACTTCGACGTAAAACAAAGTTATAAACAAGTTATGAAAAATACACTATTTTTTTTACTATTTATTCAGAAGAAAATTGCTTTTCTTTCTCTCTTTTACACAAAATTAAAAAACTATGCAGACTGAAGTCTGAAAATATTGATTTTACTCATCTGTTCCTTAGCAAAATCTAAAGAGACGTGATATTCATTCACATCCAATGAAGGAACTTCAAACATAACATCAGTAACAATAGTTTCAATAATTGATCTTAATCCACGCGCACCTAACTTATATTCCACAGCTTTATCGACAATATAATCGAACACTCCTTCATCAAAAGTTAGTTTCACCTTATCCATCTCAAATAGTTTAAGATATTGATTAACTATTGAGTTTTTTGGTTCAGTAAGGATTTGGCGTAAAGCATCTCTATCAAGAGGATTAAGGTAAGTCAACACCGGCAATCGTCCAATAATCTCAGGAATCAATCCAAAAGATTTCAAATCTTGAGGAGCAATATATTGCATAAGATTATTACGATCAAACTTTGCACTTTCGGTCACTGAATTAAAGCCCACTACATGTGTATTAAGTCTTTGAGCAATCTTTCGTTCAATACCATCAAAGGCACCTCCACATATAAAGAGTATATTTTTTGTATCAACAGCTATCATCTTCTGATCAGGATGTTTTCTTCCTCCCTGAGGTGGAACATTAACTATAGATCCTTCCAAAAGTTTTAATAAACCTTGTTGAACTCCCTCACCACTGACATCACGTGTTATTGATGGATTATCACTTTTACGTGCTATCTTGTCAATTTCATCAATAAAAACAATACCTCTTTGAGCCTCTTCAACATTATAATCTGCAACTTGCAGAAGTCTAGTTAAAATACTTTCAATATCCTCACCCACATAACCTGCTTCAGTGAGAACAGTAGCATCAACAATAGTAAAAGGAACATCAAGTAGTTTAGCTATTGTGCGAGCTAAAAGAGTTTTACCAGTACCAGTACTTCCTACCATAATGATATTAGATTTTTCAATCTCAACATCATCTTTCATGTTTTGTTGTAGAAGACGTTTATAATGATTATAAACTGCTACAGATAGATATCGCTTAGCATCATCTTGTCCAATAACATAGTTGTCTAGAAACTTCTTAATATCCTTAGGTTTAGGAAGTTTTTCTAAAGATAATTTCTTGGTATTTTTTGAGCTTCTTCCCGAGATAGCTTCCTTAACTATTTCATATGCTTGTTCTGAACATGAGTCACAGATACAACCATTCATACCTGTTATCAAGAAACCAACTTCATCTTCAGAACGTCCGCAAAAGCTACATACCTTTTTTCTTTTTGACGTTTTTTTATCTTCCAATGTATCTATCTTTAAATATTAGTAACTATTTCTTTGGCTTTCTTGTAAGAACATCATCAATCATACCATACTCTTTAGCCTCTTGTGCCGACATCCAGAAATCACGTTCAGAATCTTTCCAAACTTTTTCAATGTCAGTATGCGAATGTTCAGAAATAACGGTATACAATTCTTTCTTAGTTTTCAATATTTCGCGAACAGTAATCTCCATATCAGTAGACTGTCCCTCTGCTCTACCTAAAGGCTGATGGATCATTATTCGAGAGTGAGGAAGAGCCATACGTTTTCCTTCAGTACCAGCAACAAGTAGTACAGAAGCCATAGAAGCAGCTAATCCTGTACATATTGTCGAAACATCACTACTTATAAATTGCATAGTATCATATATACCAAAACCTGCAGTTACAGAACCACCAGGAGAGTTTATATATATTGAAACGTCTTTTCCCGGATCAACTGAATCAAGATATAGCAACTGAGCTTGTAGAACATTTGCTGTATAATCATTGATTTCTGTTCCAAGGAAGATAACTCTATCCATCATCAATCTCGAGAACACATCAAGCTGAGTTACATTTAGCTGACGCTCTTCAAGAATATATGGGTTTAGATAACCAGCTCCAGCCTTCACGACATCATCTAAAACCATAGAGCTGATTCCTAAATGCTTAGTCGCATATTTTCTAAAATCATCCATAATAAATAGTTTTTTATAATTTATAAAAAGAGGTTCTTAACCACATCTCTAATAGACAAATGTAATAAAAATAATATGTGAAACACATAATTATTATGTCTATTAGATTTTTAGGGGGTCAAAAACCTCTTTTTTTAGTAAGATTTAGCAGAAATAGCTAAATCCAATTTTTTTATTCAAACATTTTGTTGAATTCTTCCATTGAAACACTCTTCTCAACAAGAGTAGCTTTAGCTTTCAATGCTGCAGATAATTTGTTTTCAACAGCACGATTTACAAGATTTTCAACAGATTCTTTTTTCTTCAACATCTCATTTGCATAGTTTTCTAAAACGTCTTCTGGAACGTTCATCATACCATACTGAGCGAACTGTACTCTTGTAACATCTTTTGCCATGTTAGTGATATCAGCTTGTTCAACTTTAATATCGTTAGCTTTAACTAGTTGCTCTTTAATAAGATGCCATGTAAGTTCCTCAATGCTCTTGTCATAGTTTTCAGCAACAAATGCTTCACCTTTTTCGATATTATTAGCAAGCATAATTTTCTTAAGAAGAGCATCAGGGAATTCTAGTTTACCTATTTTATTAACAAGATAGTTACGTACATCAACTAAGAACTTATAGTCGCTATCTTTCTCAAGTTGTTTAGCGATACCCTCTTTAATTTTAGCACGGAACTCCTCCTCTGTTTTAACAGTACCTGGTTCGAAAATTTGATCGAATAGTTTTTCATCAAGTGGAGCAGGAACCATTCTTACTATCTCATTGATTTGGAAGCTGAAGTTACCTGTAGTTTCAGCAACTTGGTCTTTGCTTATTTTAAGTAAAGAAGACAATTCTGCTTCATTACCGGCATAAGCTGTGAATGGGTTGAATACAATAACACTGTTTACTTTAGCGCCATTGAAAAGAGCTTTTTGCTCCTCATTTTTCATATATAGAGGCATCATAACTGCATCCTCTACTTTTATGCCATCCTCTTTAACGTTACCCTCTTCATCAAGTTGAGCAATAAGACCTTTGATCATATCATTGTCTTGATAATCCTCTACTTTTTCGTGAGTTGCTCCACGTTGAGTATACATTTTAACTTGCTGATCTACTAATTCGTCAGACACTTGGATAGTATAATAATCTATCTTGTCTTCGCTAGAAATTTCAGCTTTGAATTCTGGAGCAAGAGCAATATCGAATTTAAATGTAAAGTTATCTTGATCGTAATCAATAGCTTCCATATCTTCGCTAGGCAATGGTTGACCAAGCATATCAACTTTATTTTCACGAAGATATTCGTATACTTTATCTTGCAATAATTTATCTATTTCCTCAGCCAAAACAGCTTTTCCGTACTGTTTTTTAATAAGGCCCATAGGAACCATACCTTTTCTAAAACCCGGTACATTTGCTTTTTGACGATAATTCTTAAGAGTTTTCTCAACTCTTTCTTGATAATCAGCTTTTTCAATTGCTACAGTAAGAACAGCGCTTACCTTATCAACATTTTGTAATGAAATATTCATTCTTCCTTATTTATTTAATTATTTATTACTCTTTTTTTACATCCAAAATTAGGTGCAAAAGTAGTGTTTAATATAACAAATACAAAATAGAGTGTACAAAAGTTTGCTCTTTGTACATTATTTTACTCTATATTTTCCATAGCTAATTCTCAATAAATTAGCACTTTCTATTTTGTTAGCAATATTTAACATTAAACACTTTGTCCCCTCCAAAAAAAAACATTTTTTTCTTGCATAATCATTTTTTTTGCTTTCCTTTGCATCTGACTGGTGATAATGATATAGCTAGCTTTAATTTTGCAAGGTTTTACAGCGTACGAAAAAGCACTTAAGTAAACTCTCTGTCTTTACATTCTACTACTTCATTACAAATCACCTCTCAGAGAGTATCAATTTATAATCTTTTTATTTTTATTTTTATTATGAACATGTATGTTGGAAACCTTAACTATAAAGTTAAGGAAGGTGATTTGGAACAAGCTTTTAACGTTTACGGTACTATTGCTTCAGTAAAGGTTATTAAGGATCGCGAAACAAACAAATCAAAAGGTTTTGCTTTTGTAGAAATGAGCAGTGACGAAGAGGCATCAGAAGCTATGAGTTCTCTTAATGGTACTGAGTTTATGGGTCGTCAATTAGTTATTAAAGAAGCATTACCAAAAAAAATGTAATTTCTTGCTTTTGATGAAATAAAAAAAAAGAGGGTTTTACAATCCTCTTTTTTTAATATATATACATCAGTAAACTGTTATTCATCTTGAAACTCTTTTTTTCGAAGGACAAAGTTTGTTCCTAAATATTTTTCTCGAACTACTTTGTTTTCAGCCAACTCTTCAGGAGTTCCTTGAAATAGAATTTTTCCTTCAAACAGTAGATAAGCTCTATCTGTCAAACGTAATGTTTCCAAGGCATTATGGTCGGTAATTAGAATTCCGATGTTTTTATCTTTAAGCTTCCAAACAATATGCTGTATATCTTCAACAGCTATGGGGTCAACACCGGCAAAAGGTTCATCAAGCATAATAAATTTTGGATTAATAGCCAGGCATCGTGCAATTTCAGTACGACGACGCTCACCACCGGAGAGTTGATCACCTAAATTCTTTCTCACTTTTTGAAGACGGAACTCAGCAATAAGACTCTCTAATTTCTCTTTTTGATACTCCTTAGTAGTATTAGTTAATTGAAGCACTGATGAAATATTATCCTCAACGCTCATCTTGCGGAAAACTGAAGCCTCCTGTGCCAAGTAACCAATACCATTCTGAGCTCGCATATACACCGGATAATTAGTAATATCAAGATCATTCAAAAATATATGTCCCTCATTAGGCACAACCAATCCCGTTGTCATATAGAAAGATGTTGTCTTTCCAGCACCATTTGGTCCAAGAAGTCCTACAATTTCCCCCTGCTTAACATCGAATGATACATTATTAACAACAGTTCTTTTTCCATATCTCTTTACAAGGTTCTCGGTACGCAGCACCATTCTTTCTTGAGATTCTACTGTTGAAGACAATTCCTTTTCTTTTTCCGACATATAAATTGAATTTTGTCACAAAAATACTAAAAATCTTCAGTAAATAGGAATTGATTAAGAAAATCAGAGTAAGTTTTGCCTCTTCATCACTAAAAAAAGCCTAATTTTGTGACAAATTATATATCATATGATACTTAAACCAATAAGTACTTTCGGACGGTACATTATTCTTATGGGAAGAACTTTCTCCACACCTGATAGAATGAGAATGTTTTTCAAGCAATATTTAAACGAGATCGTTTCATTAGGAATAAACTCAATAGGTATTGTATTGCTAATATCATTTTTTATTGGAGCAGTAATTACTATTCAGATAAAGCTTAATATTCAAAGTCCTTGGATGCCACGCTTTGTTGTTGGATATACTACTCGTGAAATCATGCTTTTGGAGTTTTCATCATCTATCATGTGTTTAATTTTAGCAGGTAAAGTTGGATCAAACATTGCCTCTGAAATTGGTACTATGAGGGTAACCCAGCAAATTGATGCATTGGAAATCATGGGAGTCAATTCCGCTAACTATCTTATATTCCCCAAAATTACAGCTTTAATGACTGCTATTCCATTCCTTGTTATATTTAGTATTTTCGCCGGAATAATAGGTGCATTTTTCACCTGCTGGTTTGCAGGGATTATGAATGTAGAAGATTTGGAATATGGTCTTCAGTACAGCTTTCAAGAGTGGTTTATATGGTGTAGCTTTATCAAATCGATCTTCTTTGCCTTTATTATAGCAAGTGTTTCAGCCTATTTTGGATATACTATTGAAGGAGGTTCAATAGCTGTAGGAAAAGCAAGTACAGACTCCGTAGTGATGAGTAGTGTGCTTATCCTTTTCTCCGATTTAATATTAACTCAACTTTTAATGGGATGATACAAGTAAAGTCACTATATAAATCATTTGATGATAAAGATGTTCTTGTGGACATCAATGCTACATTCAACCAAGGCAAGACTAATCTTATCATTGGTCAAAGTGGTTCTGGAAAAACAGTATTGATGAAGTGTCTTGTTGGCTTATTAACACCTAACAAAGGAGAGATTCTTTACGACAACCGAGACCTGACATTAATGTGCAAAAACGAAAAAAAACTTTTGAGACGTGAAATGGGTATGATTTTCCAAAGTGCTGCTCTTTTTGATTCGCTCTCTGTATTGGAAAATGTTATGTTTCCCTTAGATATGTTCTCCAATGACACGCTTCGTGATAGGACAAAGAGAGCACAATTTTGTTTGGATAGAGTAAATCTATTGGATGCTCAAAAAAAATATCCAGGTGAAATTAGTGGTGGTATGCAAAAAAGAGTAGCTATTGCTCGAGCAATAGCTCTTAATCCAAAATATCTTTTTTGTGATGAACCTAATTCCGGACTCGACCCAAAAACATCTCTTCTTATTGATGAATTAATTCATGATATTACTTCTGAGTACGATATGACCACAATCATAAACACTCATGATATGAACTCGGTTATGGGAATTGGTGACTCAATCATTTATATTTATAAAGGAAGGAAAGAGTGGGAAGGAACAAAAAACGATGTCTTTACGGCAACTAATAAACGATTGAATGATTTCATTTTTGCTTCCGATCTTCTGAAGAAAGTTAGAGAAGAGGAGATAAACGAGATAAAAGATAACGACGTTGATTTATAAAAAATAGAAACCGCCTGTTAATAAAATAACAGGCGGTTTTTTATATAATAGATAATCTCTATAGTTTATTTCTGACGCACATAAATATTTATAGGAGTACCTGACAAATCCCATTTATCACGAATCTTATTTTCAAGGAATCGTTTGTATGGTTCTTTCACATATTGTGGAAGATTTGCAAAGAACACAAAGGATGGAACCTGAGTATTTGGTAACTGCATACAATATTTAATCTTGATATATTTACCTTTGTTTGATGGAGGTGGATAAGCCTCTATCAAAGGAAGCATCTCTTCATTAAGTTTATGTGTAGGGATACGAGTAGTTCTAGCTTTATAAACCTCTTTTGCTACCTCAAGAACTTTATAAATACGCTGTTTTGTTAAAGCTGAAGCAAAAATTATTGGGAAATCAACAAAAGGAGCGAATCTGCTACGTATTGTCTCTTCATAACTTTTAATTACTTTATTATCTTTATTCTCTATCAAATCCCACTTATTTACAACTACAACAAGTCCTTTTTGGTTTTTTTGAATAAGAGAGAAGATATTCAAATCTTGACTCTCAATACCACGAGTTGCATCAAGAAGAAGAATACAAACATCCGAATTTTCTATGGCACGAATAGAGCGTATTACAGAATAATACTCTAAATCTTCATTTACTTTATTTCTCTTACGTATACCGGCAGTATCTACAAGATAAAAATCGAAACCAAATTTCTCATATCTTGTATAAATTGAATCACGAGTAGTTCCTGCTATATCGGTTACAATATTACGTTCTTCACCGATAAAAGCATTAACTATTGATGATTTACCTGCATTAGGACGACCAACAACAGCAAAACGAGGTATCTCCTCTTCTATTTCTTCATCTGTATCCTTTTGAAACTTTGTAAGTAGTATATCAAGGAAGCCACCTGTACCACTTCCACTAAGAGCCGAAATAGTATAAGGGTCGCCTAAGCCTAAAGAATAAAATTCGGCTGCATTATACTGTAGCTCGTTATTATCAGTTTTATTAGCCACTACCATAACAGGCTTGGTTGTACGTCGAAGAATAGAAGCAACCTGCATATCTAAGTCGGTTACCCCGGTAACCACATCGACAACGAAAAGTATCACATCAGCCTCTTCCACAGCAAGCATAACTTGCTTTCTTATCTCTTCTTCAAAAACATCATCTGAATTTACAACCCATCCACCTGTGTCAACGATTGAAAACTCTTTTCCTAACCATTCACACTTACCATACTGGCGATCACGAGTAGTGCCCGCCTGCTCATTTACTATTGCTTGACGAGTTTTGGTCAAACGATTAAAAAGTGTTGACTTACCAACATTTGGACGGCCAACTATAGCAACTAAATTTTTCATCTCTATTATTTAATTAACGGCTATCACAGTCGAGTATTAATCTATCTGATATCCAAAATTCTTAAGTTCTTTATCAGAATTTCTCCAGTCTTTATCCACCTTGACAAAAACTTCAAGGTATATAGTTTTATTAAAGAATCTCTCGAGGCTCTTTCTAGCTTCTGTAGCAACTTTTTTTAATGCCTTTCCCTGTTTACCAATGATAATTCCCTTTTGAGAATCTCGTTCAACATATATCACAGCATTAATATTAATCTTTTTAGCTTCCTCTTTAAAAGATTCTACTACAACTTCTACAGCATAAGGTATCTCTTTATCGTAATAAAGAAGAATCTTCTCCCTGATTATCTCATTAACAAAGAAACGAGCCGGTTTGTCTGTTAATTGATCCTTACCAAAGTAAGGAGGAGAATCAGGTAAAAGTTCTCTTACTCGCTTCATCACCACGTCAACATTGAATTTTGAGGTGGCAGATATAGGAATAATCTCAGCGTTTGGTAAGAGTTTATGCCATTGTTCAACAATGGTTTCAAGGTTTTGTTGATTAGTTAAATCAATCTTATTAATTAATAGCAAAACGGGAACATCCATTTTTGCTACCTTCTCAACAAAATCTATATTTTTATCAGGCTTCTCAACTACATCAGTAACATATAAAAGTACATCAGCATCAGCCAAAGCCGATTGAGAAAAGTTTAGCATTGACTCCTGAAGTTTATAATTAGGTTTCAAAACTCCTGGAGTATCAGAAAATACAATCTGTGTATCTTCAGTATTTAGGATTCCCATAATTCTATGACGAGTAGTCTGAGCTTTAAAAGTAGCAATAGATACACGTTCACCAACCAAAAGGTTCATCAATGTTGATTTACCTACATTTGGATTACCTACAATATTAACAAATCCAGCTTTATGCATAATCGTACTATTTATTAGTTATAGACAAAAAAACGCATCAGAGTAGAGATGCGTTCATTTTGTTTGTAGTTTAATATATTTTATCTCTTCGAACCATCGTAGCCCCATCTCATATAGAGAGCTCCATATGTAAAGCCGGCACCGAAAGCAGTAAAGATTATATTATCACCTTTTTTCAATTTCTTTTCATAATCCCAGAGACAAAGTGGAAGTGTTG
The DNA here is from genome assembly GCA_023415545.1 of Bacteroidota bacterium. Classification (GTDB taxonomy): domain Bacteria; phylum Bacteroidota; class Bacteroidia; order Bacteroidales; family Bacteroidaceae; genus Phocaeicola. The sequence goes on along the minus strand of JAEZKJ010000085.1, from coordinate 2,574 downwards.
CAGCACTTGTATTACCATATTTTTGGATATTTACCATTACTTTATCCGAAGATACATCAAGACGAGATGCTACTGCATCAATAATTCGTAAATTTGCTTGATGAGGAACTACCCAATCAATATTCTCTTTTGTGAGATTATGCTTAGCTGCTATTTTAGCTGTTACATCCGACATTGAAGAAACAGCATATTTAAATACTGTTTTACCCTCTTGATACAAATAGTGCATCTTATTGTCGATTGTAAAATATGATGGAGGAGAAACAGAACCTCCGGCTTTCATATGAAGGAAAGGAAGACCTTTACCATCAGTGTAAAGCATAGAGTCGATCACACCAACATCTTCAGTTGTTGCCTCTAGAAGTACAGCAGCAGCACCATCACCAAATATAGGGCAAGTAGCTCTATCTTGATAATCTACCATTGATGACATTTTATCAGCACCAACTAAAATAATTTTTTTATGTCTACCGGAAACGATAAGTGAAGCAGCAACTTCTAAAGCAAATAGAAAACCACAACAAGCAGCTTGTAAATCAAAAGCAAAAGCGTTCTTAATTCCTAACTTGTCGCAAAGTATTGAGGCTGTTGAAGGAAAGTGGTAATCAGGAGTAGATGTAGCGACGATAATAGCGTCGATTTCATCAGGATTAACATTCGTATTTTGCATTAGCTGTTTTGCAGCTTTTCGTGCAAGATATGAAGTTGCAAGTCCCTCTTCTTTAAGAATACGTCTCTCCTTAACACCGATACGTGTCATAATCCATTCATCGTTAGTATCTACCATTTTAGATATTTCATCGTTTGTTAAAACGTAATCTGGTATATAGCCTCCGATTCCTGTAATTACTGCATTTATCTTTTCCATGTTTTTCATAAATTTTTATGCGTAAAAAAACAGCCGGCTGAGCCGAAGCTCGCCGGCTTTATTTCATTCACGTATAAATGATTGACTAGCAAAATTAAACGGCAGCTTCTTTTTCTACTGCTAATTTTCCTCTATAATAGCCACATGAACCACATACTGTGTGATAAACATGCCATTCGCCACAGTTTGGACATATTGCTAAAGTTGGAGCAACTGCTTTATCATGAGTTCTTCTCTTTGCAGTTCTCGTTTTTGATTGTCTTCTTTTAGGATGTGCCATTTTTCTAAACTTTAATTATTATCTAATATTTTTTTTAATTCACTCCATCTTGGATCAATATCATCCGAATCATTTACTGTATCTTTCAATGATTCATCTGGTATATCTACCTGTACATCATCATCTGAATCATCATTAGATGTTGTACGTAGATGTTTTCCAAGTTTATTTATCATTCCTTTATTACACTTACCTGGAGCATGCACATGCTTCATTGGAATATTAAGCGCTATAAACTCATAAATAAACCAAGCAAGATTTATATATCCATCCGATTCAGGTACTATTACTATATCACCATCATCCGAAAAATCTTCGCCTAATTTTACTTTAAGTTGATCAGTTGTAGATATAGGTATTTCCATATCATCTAAACAACGATCGCAAGGTACAATTACAAATCCTTCAATCTCAGAGTCTAAAACATATACTCCCGACAAAGTCTTCTTTACTGTCAATTGAACAGTTAGTTTACCTTTCTGCACCTCTGGAGCATCAAGATCCACAAAGAATTGATTATTAAGTTGAAGCTCATAATGAGCAGTATCAACTTTCATTGATTTCAATTCTACCTTATATTTATCTAGTTTTCCCAACGTGTAAGTATATAATTCGGGTGACAAAGATACAAATAATATTCTATTATACCACTATTGAATAGTTATATTTTTACCTTAATATATTCTTTTTCATATATATCAATATAATAATCAATCATATAAATTATTTAAAATGGTAAGCCTGGAGTATATAGAACGTAGAGTTACACTATAAATATAATTATCAAAGAAGAGATATTTTGTCAATAAAAAAATAGTGAGATAATGATATTATAAAAACAAAATAGTGGCTGATTATATTCTTTATATTAATATAATACTTAACGATATTCAGTATGGTTTAAAAGAGTCGAGAATAGCTTTAGATAATGAATTAAAAATGTCTTCATTAATCAGTAAAAGACAAATTTTTTTATACAAATCTTCAAACCAAAATACAATCTATATAAATTATAGTTTGGTTTATATAAACTAATGTATGGTTTATATAAACTAAACTATGGTTTATAAATAGTTATAATAACTTTTTCAAATAATGATTATAGCTATACTGGTTTTAATACTGTATTGTATTAATTCATGATTATATGCATACTTCCGTCACATATATCATCTGAAAAACTACAAAGCTTATTAATGAAGGAATATATAGTGAATTATCAGCAATATTTTCACTTATAGAAGATAGGTAATGGCCATGAAGATAGATATCAAGTCTTACTCTTTATGACTCATGAAATTATAAGCATAATTCCACTATTTGTCGGGTGAGTTTATTTTATCCTAATTTTTCCTCCTGCAACAATTTATATAAGGAGGTAAAACATGATATGTATATAAACAAAAATTCCTCCGAAACATTTCTG
>JAEZKJ010000084.1 GCA_023415545.1 Bacteroidota bacterium | reverse complement strand
GATGGGGGAAAATTGATGAGAAAAAAGAGGTATTGGTATACTCAAACTGCGATAAAGCAGAACTTTTTGTAAATGGTTTATCACAAGGAGTTAAATATCGTAATTCTAATAATTTCCCTGCTGCAGGTCTTAACTGGAACGTAGAATACAAAATAGGTATAAATGTAATTAAAGTTCATGCGTATAAAGGTAAGATTGTACTAACAGACTCTATAATACAAGAGTATCAAACAGAGCAGTGGGATAAAGGAGCGAAAATTGCTCTTTCCTACAATAAAGATAACAAGGATTATATAGAAGTTTGTGCCCAATTATTAGATAAGAATAATATAAAATGTCTTGATTCAAGAGAGAGAATAAAATTTGATTATATTGGTGATGGAGAACTATTAGAGAATCAAGGAACTTCTACCGGCTCGTCTTTAATAGAATTGTATAATGGAAGGGCTAATATAAGGATTAAAGGTCATAATAAGGGTGTTCTTTCAGCTAAAATAAATGGTATTCCAACATCATTTATAACTATAGAATAAGAGAATTTACTTTCAATATTAAAAAATAGTGGGTTTTGCTTTTATAATAGAAAGCATAAAACCCACTATTTTTATATTATGTACAATACTCTATAATGAATTAAATTCGTTTAATTAGATAGATTAAAGGTTTATTTTTAAATTTGTGATATAAATAGTGAAAAATGGATATTATTAAAACTAAAATAGATGGTTTGGTTATTATAAAGCCACGTCTTTTTACAGATGAAAGAGGTTATTTCTTCGAATCATTTTCTCAAAAAGAGTTTAATGAAAAGGTGGCTCCTATTCAGTTTGTACAAGATAATGAGAGCAAATCATCATATGGAGTTGTAAGAGGATTACATTTCCAGTCGCCTCCACATTCACAAAGTAAGTTGGTTAGAGTCATAAAAGGTGCTGTATTAGATGTTGCTGTTGATATTCGAAAGGGCTCTCCTACTTATGGGGAATATGTAGCTACAGAACTCACGGAGGATAATCACCTTCAGTTTTTTATTCCAAAGGGATTTGCACACGGATTCAGTGTACTTAGCGATGAAGTGATTTTTCAATATAAATGCGATAATTTTTATGCACCTCACAGTGAAGGTGCAATAGCGTGGGATGATGAGTCGTTGAACATCGACTGGAAAATACCAACAGATAAAATTATCTTATCCAATAAGGATAGAAATCATAAACGACTAAGTGAATTGGAGAGTCCATTTATTTTAAATATTTAAAGATACAAATAGATGAAAGGAATTGTTTTGGCAGGAGGTTCAGGAACACGCCTCTACCCTATCACAAAAGGAGTAAGTAAACAACTGCTGCCTATTTTCGACAAGCCTATGATATATTATCCTATATCAGTACTTATGCTTGCCGGTATACGTGAGATACTTATAATTTCTACACCATACGACTTACCCGGATTTAAACGTCTTCTTGGAGATGGTTCGGATTATGGAGTGAAATTCGAATATGCCGAACAGCCTTCACCTGATGGACTTGCTCAAGCTTTCATTATCGGTGAGGAATTTATTGGCGATGACTCTGCTTGTTTGGTGCTTGGCGACAACATATTCTATGGCCAAAGTTTTACAAAAATGCTAAAGGAGGCTGTCAGTACAGTTGAAAAGGAGAAGAAAGCGGTAATTTTTGGATATCATGTAAGTGATCCAGAAAGATATGGTGTAGCTGAGTTCGATGAGAAAGGAAACGTATTAAGTATTGAGGAGAAGCCTGAAAATCCTAAATCAAACTATGCCGTTGTTGGTCTCTACTTCTATCCTAACAAAGTTGTTGAGGTTGCAAAATCGATAAAACCTTCTTCACGTGGTGAGCTTGAGATTACAACTGTAAATCAAACATTTTTAGCTGATGAAGAGTTAAAAGTTCAGTTACTAGGTAGAGGGTTTGCATGGCTTGATACCGGTACACATGACTCATTAAGTGAGGCTTCAACATTTATCGAGGTTATTGAGAAGAGACAGGGTTTGAAAGTTGCTTGTCTTGAGGCTATAGCGTATAGAAATGGATGGATAGATTCAGACAAACTAACTGAGATTGCCAAACCAATGCTTAAAAATGAATATGGTAAGTATCTTATGAACCTTATGAAAAAATAGATAACTCACCTTTTTAAAAGATATATTAATTAAAATAGAGTTCCGAAAAAGACTCTTTTTAAACAATTAATCCTCGCTAGAACAAACTAACGGGGATTAATTGTTATTATTATAACTTTTATAACACCCACTTACTTTATTAAAGAATGTTTATATAACATTATAAATCACTTAAAATTGCTATATTTATTAAAAACTATTTATCAATATAATAATATCTATAAATGAATTTAAGTTTCGAAATAATTCTCCTAATATGCTCTTTACTCATTTTCAGTAGTATAATAATCAGCAAAATCAGCGTTCGTTTTGGATTGCCAGTGCTTCTTCTTTTTCTGTTTGTTGGAATGTTGTTTGGCACCGATGGTTTAGGTATTCATTACGATAATGTTTCAAGTGCTCAGCAAATTGGTACAATAGCGCTTTGTATCATCCTTTTTTCGGGTGGAATGAATACCAGCATTAAAGAGATTAAACCTATCCTGTGGCAAGGTATTACACTTTCTACAATTGGAGTACTTTTAACGACGATTTTTACCGGTCTATTCATATATTGGATATCAAGTTTTACTCATAGTTCAATAAGCTTCACACTTATTGGCGCTATGCTTCTTGCAGCAACGATGTCGTCAACCGACTCAGCTTCTGTTTTTAATATACTACGCTCACAAAAGATGCACTTAAAGTATAACTTACGACCTCTTTTAGAGTTTGAAAGTGGCAGTAACGACCCTATGGCATATCTTTTGACCATACTCCTAATATCCAGTATTCAAATAGGTGAGTTTAATACGCTGAATGTAATAATCGATTTTTTTATTCAATTTTGTGTTGGTGCTGCCGGAGGTTTACTTTTTGGATATGGATTGGTATATTTTACTAACAAAATAAAACTGAATAACCACGAGCTATATCCACTTCTTGCTCTTTGTGCTGTTTTTCTAATATTTACAATAGTATACTATTTAAAAGGCAACGGATTTTTGGCTGTATATTTGGCTGGAATGGTGTCAGGGAACAAAAAAATAGTAAATAAACGAGAGACAAATACCTTCCTCGATGGTGTAACATGGTTATTCCAAATTATTATGTTCGTTACTCTTGGGTTACTTGTTAACCCTCATGAAATGGCAGATATTGCGCTTGTGGCTATTCTTATTGGACTATTTCTTATTCTAATAGGTCGCCCATTGAGCGTTTTGCTTTGTATGCTTCCATTTGGGAAACGAGTGAGAAAAAGATCTATCATTTTTACATCTTTAGTAGGCTTACGTGGAGCTGTTCCGATAATTTTTGCTACATATCCGGTAGTGGCCGAAATCGAGTTTGCAAATCAAATATTTAATATTGTATTCTTCATAACTATTCTATCACTTCTGCTTCAAGGTATGTCAATACCATTTTTTGCGAAGAAGCTACATCTATCCGAGCCTCTTGTAGAAGAAAAAAACCATCTTGGAATTGAGTTACCCGATGAGACTAATAGTAAATTGTATGAAGTTGTATTTGATGAAAATTTGGCAACAAATGGTAATACATTAAAAGATATGTCACTACCTAAAGGAGTATTAGTTATGATGATTAAAAGAGGCGAGAAATATATGATACCTAATGGCAACTTTAAACTACATGTTAATGATATACTTCTTGTTGTAAGTAAAAAGGTAGAGGATGATTTGTAGCAATAAATTTTATTTATGTTGTGAAAACCTTACAATCAATGAAACAGGATTAGTAATCAACTTTGATACTATTTCTTTGCGAGCAATTATTGCAAATAACAAAATACTCAATATTGATAGCAGTAATTCAAAATTTAAAGTATGAAAGTATCTTACTACCAAAGGATATGAATAACAGTGAAAGCAGAATATTGTTAGTGTATATTTACCATATTTTTCAAAGATTGGTGGCATTTTAAGTGTGGTAATCAATACAATTGAAGCAATTGCTGTTACGATTCCTAAAAGTAAGTTCATTATAAAACATAAATGATAAGGAAGTTTAGTGAGAGGAGCTAAATTTTCTATACCCTCTCTATGGAACTCGAAGAGATGAAGTTCACGACTAGATAAAAGGATTGAAGCAATAAACAAGAGCGAGAGAGTTATTACAGGTGCTGATTTATGAAATTTAAACTTTTTGTTACTAATCCATCTACCTAATGAGAAGTATGGGAGAAACTGGATAGCACGTGATACAGAAAGGAATTCTTGGTGATCATTGATAAAAATAAATCCACAAATAGCTAACAAACATGAAATTATAACTTGAAACCCCTTACCTATTTTTAAAATATCTGATAAATATGAGTACCATTTCCAGTATATCAAGGAGAGAATAAACCAAAGAGGAGTAGAAAAGTTAAAAACAGACTCTATTTTTGAATTGATAAACAGATAACTTACAGCTACAATGATTACTATAACTTCAAGCATTTGAATGGAAAACTTTGTAAGTTTCTTAATTGATTGGCTGTTGCAAAAATAACCACTAATCATTACAAATAGAGGCATATGCAACATGTATATCAAGCTATACAGCGTTTCACTAATATCATTTTTATATCGCGAAGGCTCAATATAATGACCAATAATAACCAAGCAAATTAGCAGAAATTTTATTCCATCAATTCTGTAATCTCGTTTCCCTGCTGACATTTAAAAAAATTAATTAACGGGGTGCAAAGATATATCAAAAATTCAGAATATCGTTGTAACCTACTATATAAATCATTGATATAATTGAAGTTTATCCTTTTATTGATGATTATCGAATTTTTATTTAAAATATATTTCAACAATAACAATATAAATGATATAAGCCCCAAAAGTTTGGTCTAACTTTTGGGGCTTATATCATTTATAGATGCATATTAAATTGTATTATTCAGGAGTCCAATTCATAACATTTGCAGGAGCTCTCTCGGCCAACAACTCTTTTTTCATAAAATCCATATATGGAGCCACATGTGAAAAGAACTGATGATAACCCTTACATAAATAATTCAATCCGGGCTCACCTGATTTTGTACGTATAAAGCGGTTTTTGGGACATTCACCATTACAAGCGAAAAGGAATTCACATTGACGGCATTGATTAGGAAGGGAGTTATATTTAGCCATACCAAACTGTTGTTCCTTGTCACCATACATCATCTCGGTAAGTGTATGAGTTCGTATATTACCTAATTTATACTCTGGAAAAACAAAATGATCACAAGTATATACATCTCCATTATACTCTATAACTCCTGCATGTCCGCAAGTTTTTGCAAAGGTACATACTCCAGGTTGTTGACCTACCCAGTTAGCTAGTGTGGAGTCGAATATTTGAACAAAATATTTACCTACATCCTTTTTCACCCACTCATCAAAAATAGTGCAAAGGAAATTTCCCCATTGTTCAGGAGTGACTGAAAAATCAGCCAATGGAATATCTTCTTTGTCAGCAGGGCAAGCTAAATAACGGCCATCCGAATGAGGTAAAATGCGTTCTACAATTGGAGAGAACTGGATATAATGGCAATCTATTTCTTTGAAAAAATTATAGAAGTCCAAAGGATAATCGGCATTGAAATCATTTACTACAGCCAATGCATTCCACTCTACTTCATGCTTTTTCAATAATTCTATACCATGCATCACTTTATTAAATGATGGCATACCCTGCTTATTACGGCGATATTCATCATGGAACTCTTGAGGTCCATCAATAGATACACCCACAAGCCAATTGTTCTCTTTGAAAAAACTACACCACTCATCATTGAGCAATGTTCCATTAGTCTGTATAGAATTATCTATTGTACGTCCCTGAGCATATTTTTTCTGCAACTCTATTACTCGTTTAAAAAAAGAGATAGGACGCATCAATGTCTCACCACCATGCCAAGTAAAAAGAATTTGCGGCATTGTTTGTGACTCAATATATTGTTGTATAAAATTCTCCAATAAATCATCACTCATTGTGAAACGGTTAGAAGGCTCAATATCTTTATATAAGTTATGTTTCTCAAGATAGTAACAATACTTACAAGCTAAATTACAAATAGAACTAACCGGTTTTGCCATCACATAAAGGGGTTTAGCAAAAGGAGCAAGTGTAGCCATAATATTATTTTAAATAAAGAAAATCGTATTATAAATCAATGTTTATAATCGTTGTAAAGTAAGATGAATTATAAAAAACAAGCATGATATAATTTCATACTTAAAGATGCGGATAAAATTATAAAAAATATTTACTAAATCAAAAACATAAGTTGAATGAAGCTTTATCTAAAATTGTAATTATTAGATCATTTTATTGGTTTTTTATTGCTATTCATCTATTTCACAGTGTGAAACAGGTATTCCACAGTGTGAAACATATAAACTAAACTTTGGTTTGAAGAAAAGTTCTTGAAAAGATTGAAATATGACTATACCTTAAAACACTATACACGTTATTTCCTTTACTAACTGATTTTATATACAGATAATTTATCACTTCCTGATTAGGTATACAAGTAATATAAATCTGTTCCTTATTAGGTATACAAACAAATAGAATTTATTGTTCTTAAAGGTTATATGTTTAAACCTTTTAAGCACTCTAATTTTTATAAAAACCACTCGTTTGTAAAAGAGATGGAGCAGTATGAACAAATTTTTCATACTGTTCCCTTTTTGCTTTTGGAGTTATCATTCCATTGCTCATATGTGGGCGTCTGTTGTTATAGAAGTCCACTATATTCTCCATCAATAATTTCACCTGAGATATATCTGAAGGGCGTTTCATCTTATATATCCACTCTTGCTTGATTATCCCGTTCATTCTCTCTGCTATTGCATTATCTGTCGGATTGCTATCTTCAGTCATACTTATTCGGACTCCTAACGACTTGAGTCGTTCCACATATATATTGCAACAATATTGTGATCCACGGTCTGAGTGATGGATTAATGAAGATAAATCTACTTGTCCGGCATGTTCTATAGCTTGATTCAATGCTGCTAAAGTATTTGAAGCCATAAGGCTTTCAGATACAGTCCATCCTATGATTTCATGTGTAAATGCATCTACTAAATGATGAAGATAACAGACTCCACAGTCTGTATCTATATAAGTGATATCAGCTACCCACAACATATTTGGAGCTGACGGTTTATACTCTTTTATAAGATTCTTATATTTATGATAATGGTGATTGGAGTTGGTTGTATGGCGACTCCGCGCCGGAGGTAGCATGAGCCCTTTTCGATGCATAAGTTCATAGAACCTATCACGTCCAAGCATCTTTTCACTGAAGATATCACGCAAAATAAGAAACATTTTATATGCTCCTATTCCGGGGTCTTCACACCTTATTTGCTTGACTATATCTACAATGTTGCATTCCAAGAGTAAACGCTCCATTATTTTATCCTTGCTTATAGCATAATAGCCTCCGCGAGTCTTACCAAACAGTTCGCTCAGTATCCCCACTGAGTGTGTGGGATACTTGAGTCGAAGGCTATTTACTGCTTGGCGCCAGCTTTTTTTAATAGGTCGATGCCATATTCATCACGACCAATTTTAAGTACCTCATTCAATGCTTCATTACGTAATTCTGAATATTCCAGAGCTTTACGAAGACGCTCGTTCTCTTTTTTAAGGGCTTCAGGGCTTTCTGAATCTCTTTTTTCCTGTTCCAAACGTTTCTTACGCATTTCTGATAGTTTCATTAATAAATCATCAGATAAAGATAGTGATTGAGAACCGGACTCGAACATTTCAACCCATATTTTAATACACCTTACACTTACATTATAAAGTCTCGAAATATAACGCAAGGACTCTTTAGAGGAGTAATAATATGTCAATACTTCAAGCTTAAATAAAGAATTGTAAGAATGAACCTTGTGTGATTTTTTCTTTTCCATGTTACACCTTTTTAGTTAAAACGGTGTAAAGCATTTCTGTATTAAGTCA
>JAEZKJ010000130.1 GCA_023415545.1 Bacteroidota bacterium | reverse complement strand
AAGCTTTAATGAAATTCCCATCTATTAAAATAGGTCCGGGAAAATCTTCTCGTTCACATACCGCCGACGAGTATATTATAATAAATGAAATAGAAGAAGCTTTAAAGATTTACATAGATATTCTCGATGGATTAAAGATCTAAGTTTAGGTTGGGCAGATTTATCTGTCCAACCATGATTCCGGATTTAGTTTTGATGTCTCTTTCCTTAACTGGAAATGAAGAATCGTATTACCTGATGAATCAGTACCTATATAACCTATCACATCACGAGTTCCAACTTTTTTCCCCTTTGTAACAGATACTGAGGACAAATTACAATATACCGAAATATATTGTCCATGACGAACAAGCACGTTGCTAAGTCCATTATATTGGAATACCGCCGACACCTCGCCATCAAAAATAGCTCTAGCTTTAGCCCCTTTCTGTCCCTTAATATCTATACCTTTATTGTCAAGAACAACATTTTTAAGGCCATCTACTCCATATTGTCCATAACGGCTGACTATTATATATGGGCCAGTAATTGGAATAGGAAGTTTTCCTTTATTTTTCTCAAAACTGCCGGAAAGTTTTCTGTCATTATCATTCATTTTAAAGCTTTCAACAGGTTTAGCTTTACTAGACTTACTTTTAGATGTTGACTTCGAACTCTCTTTTTTAGAATCCTTTTTGCTCTCTTTACTGGAAGCCTCTTTCTGTTTAGCCTCTTCTTCAGCTCGTTTCCTTGCCTTTTCTATCTCAATCTCAATCAATCTATCAATTTGTGCATTGAGTTGTTGAGCAGTACGTTTTTTCTTATTAATTTCAGTTTGTATACTCTTTTGCTTCTTTTTAAGATTTCCAAGAATAACCTGCCTATCTTTCTCTTGAATCTCGAGCCTAGCTTTCTCCTGTTCACCTTGTTTAAGAAGCTGTGTTTTTTCAACTCTTGTTTTCTCTAATTGTGCTTTTTTGGCATTAACTTCAATTTGTTTTTTCTCTATTTCTTGAGCTTGAACACGTTGAAAATTAGCATACTCATTAACATACCTCATTCTACGATATGTCTGTGAGAAGTTATCTGCAGATAATATAAAAAGAAGCTTATCTTGGATAGTTTTATTCTTGTAAAGGTATCTAACAGAAGCTTCGTACTTATTTTTCTTATCTTTTAAATCTTTTTGCAGAGCATTAAGTTGTCTTCTGAGCTTATATATTTCATTGTCAAGCTCTTTTATATTCTGTTCCATCAAAGTTAGATATCTCTTTCTCTCCTTGATCTGGCTATTGATAAGAGCAAGATTTGCCAGCTGACTATTTACATCTTTTTTTGTAGATTTCAACATAGTCTCAGATTTAGCAATCTGCTCCTTCAACTGATTGCGTTGAGATTCTAACTCCTTAATCTTCTTTGTAGATTGTGCACAGAGAAGTGATATAGATAAAGATGCAATTAATAAGAACAGAAAACGTTTCATCATTTAGAAAGTGTTTTTAATATATCATCCAATCTTACTTGTTCATATTTTTTTGGTATATCGGTTGAATACTCCCAATCAAGATTGTTTGTAAGTTTTGTCAGTTCAATATCTAAAGATAGTTTTTTCTCCATTCCATCGATGTTCACACTCATCAATGATGGGAATTCACCATTAGAAAGAGGTTTAAAATTATCATATTCCCATTTTAGTGAATATGGGCTGTTTTTTAAAGATATATCACTCTCTATTAAACGTTCGTTAATAGAATTAGTGACGAAACGATAACTTAGTTTTTTCACTCCCTCAATATACAGTATTATATTATCAGCATCTTTTGAAACAGTAAACTCATCTGAATATTTACTTTCTATCGTGTTTATACCAGGAATAAAAATTGAGTTGATAAAAAGAGCTTCAAGTGAATTATAATCGAAGTTATTATTAAGATACATATTCAATTCATCATATGAAACCTTTACATATCTTTTATTCAACCTATCTAAAATTATTATTACCGAAGGTGTTATTATAACCTTGGCAACCTCTATACCCAACAAAGGAGTAGCAGATAACATTACCACTTCTCCCCTTTTTATTCTCATTGTTCCTGATACAGAAATAGGATTTTTTTTGTCAATATTTAGGGTAAATATAGATTTTGCCGAAATGGCATCATACAGATTACTTTTATCAATAATTTTATCAATATACTCTTTCTGAGTTAAATTACCTACTGAAACACTTTGGGGAATCTTCTTTGTAGTAGAACAAGAAGAAACAAAAGCAACTATAACTAATAGATAAAGATATATAAAGATTTTTTTCATCATTGTGCTATAAATTTCTTTTGTGATATTTTCTTTTTAAGTAAGTTAACTTCTTTCTCTTCTCTTTTATTACCATTCGTATCATCTGCCTCTTGTGCTAACTTGTAAGCTTTTTCCCAAAATTCTACGGCCTTTTCAATATTACCATTTTTATAATATATATCTCCGGCATGTTCAACAACCACCGAACTCTTATCACCATCATTTATTAAAGCTTGATCAATATATATCTTCGCTTCAGCATACTTGCCTTTCTCAAAAAGTATCCAAGCATATGTATCAAGATATGTACCATTTGTCGGTTCGGCCTTAACAGTACGATAGCTCATCTCCTCAGCTTTATCTAAATCTGTCTTCTCAATAGAAAGATAATATGCATAGTTGTTTAAAGCACCTATGTTATCATCTTTATACACTAGAGCAGAATCGTAAGCAGCGAATGCTTCTTTATTCATATTTTTAATATGATAAAGGTCACCCATGATAGCGTAAAAGTCGGAAGCAATAGCTTTATCACTTTCCGGGGTAATCTGTCTCAAGCCTTTTTTGAACACATCAAGAGCCTCATCACTCATATTTTTTTGATTATAAGTAAGCCCTAAATAATAGTAATATTCTAATACTTCTGGAGTATATTCTATAGCACGTTTACATATATCAATTATCTTATCATTATTTTGCTCTCTAACAGCGAAATTTAATAATTGTAAACGAGCAGGTGTATTTTCAGGATCTAATTCCAGAACTTTATTTAAAACAGGAATTGACTCTTTATCCATCTTTTTTGTGAGAAAATATTGAGCAGCTAGCATAGCGACATCAGCATTTTCCTGCTTTGTTTCCAATATAGAGTTGAATAGTGATGCTATTTTCGTGCTATCTTTATCACCCTGCTCCGATTTAACAATAAGTCCACGCATAATCTCAAGTTTAGAATTACTGTCAACCGATTCATTCAGAAGAAGGGTATCAATTTGTTTTTGATAAAGAGAATCTTCACCCTGTTTTTCATAATATGAAGCCAATGAAAGAAGTGCGGGAACATATCCTGGTTCCTTATTTAACACCTCCATATAAGTATCGTAAGCTTCTTCATTCTTTCCATTATTAAGATATAAATCACCTAAAATTGTAAGATATCGCATATCATAAGGATATTCCTTAGCAAGATTCTCTATCTCATCAAAAGCTTTAACATCATCTTTCATGGTGAGATATATCTTAAATTTTTCCATACTCAACTGCTCCGACTTACCATCAAGATTCTCTAAACGATTTAGCGTAGCAATAACTTGTTCGTAATCCTTTGTACGATTATAAAGTTCAATTAATGAAACCAAAGGTTCCAAACGAGATGGGAATTGTGACGACATATCCTCAAGAACATATATAGCCTCAGGAAGTAGTCCCTTATTTTGATAATAAGCAGCTAATGTCTGTTTATACCAATAATTATCCGGAGAAATTTTCACAGCTTTTTTTAATGCTTTTTCCGCATTTTCAGGCTGTTGCATATACATATAGAAGCTAAAAAGTTCATATAAAGAAGATGCTCCATTTGGATTGATATCCAAACAGTGATTGAAAAGATCAAAAGCAGCATCATAATCTCCTTTCTGCTTCAAACGTAGTGCTTCAAGATAGAAATAGTCATACCTTCTCTGTGCAGCAGGCGATAATAAATCGGATACTACACTTTTTTTCTTATTGGGCAAATTGTCTTTCTGACTTTTCAAAGTCCCACATGAAATCATAGTCGACACAAGACAAATTGCCAGTATGATTTTTTCTATCAATTTATATCTCTTCATTCTCTATTTTTTTCCTGTATGTCCGAAACCGCCTTCACCACGTTCGGTCTCATCAAGAATATCAACTTCATCCCATTGAATCTGTTCAAACTTAGAAATTACAAGTTGAGCAATTCTTTCTCCATCTTCAATAATGAAATTTTCAGATGAAAGGTTTATTAATATTACACAAATTTCACCTCTATAATCTGCATCAATAGTGCCGGGAGAATTTAAAACTGAGATACCTTTTTTAATTGCCAAGCCACTTCTAGGTCTTACTTGTGCCTCATAGCCCTTTGGTAAAGCCATATAAAGACCTGTTGGAACTAGACATCTTTGAAGGGGTTTAAGTTCAATTGCTGTTTCAATGTTTGCACGTAAATCTAAACCTGCTGATAGTTCAGTTGCATATGTAGGCAACTGATGGTGTGACTTATTAATTATCTGTACTTTCATCAATTTAACAAAATTATTAACTTTTTGCGAATTTAGTAAATTCGACGTAATAATCTACCTATTTACACTTTTTTAAAAGGAAGTTTTATACTTTTGTAAATAAACAATTATAAAAAAATGAAGTGGGAAAAACTGATATCTAATAAGCGACTTGGTCTAGAAGATATTCATTATTTAAGAAAAGATGATAGGTCTGAATTTCAAAGAGATTATGACAGACTTATCTTTTCAGCACCATTCCGTAGACTTCAAAATAAGACACAGGTATTTCCTCTTCCAGGAAGTATATTCGTTCACAATCGTCTTACACACAGTTTAGAAGTATCATGTGTTGGTCGTTCTCTTGGTAATATTGTTTCGAGCAAACTTATTGAAAAATATCCCGATTTATCAAAAACTCATATCTCTGAAATAGGTGCTATTGTCTCTACAGCTTGCTTAGCTCATGACCTTGGCAATCCACCTTTTGGCCACTCTGGAGAGAAAGCTATAGCAACTTTTTTCTCTGAAGGGAAAGGATTAAAATTAAAGAACAAATTTACCGAAAATCAATGGAATGATTTGATTCATTTTGAAGGAAATGCCAATGCCCTTCGTCTGTTGACACATCAATTTCAAGGACGACGCAAAGGGGGATTTGTACTAACCTACTCAACCCTTGCCTCAGTTGTAAAATACCCCTTTTCATCGCAACTTGCAGGAGACAAACAAAAATTTGGCTTCTTTATTTCTGAGGAAGAAGATTATAAAAAAATTGCTCATGAGCTAGGTATCCGACAGTTAAGTAAAGATGGTGAGCCATTAAGATTTGTCAGACATCCACTAGTATATCTTGTTGAGGCAGCCGACGATATTTGCTATCAAATGATGGACATTGAGGATGCTTACAGACTTAAAATTCTTACTTTCCAAGAAACAGTGGATTTATACTCTACTTTTTTAACAAAAGATAAAATTGAGTCTGTAGAAAATATTTATCATATTGTTACTGACAAGAATGAGCAGATAGCTTATTTACGTACCCTTGCCATAAGCAATTTAATAAAAGAGTGTAGTGAAGCCTTTATGAAAAATGAAGAGTTGATACTTGAAGGTGAGTTTAATTCAACTTTAATAAAGAGCATGTCCGAAAAAGCATGTAATGCTTACCAAAAGTGTTCGGATACTGCATTTAAGAAAATATATTGTTCAAGAGATGTTGTTGACATAGAACTAGCCGGTTTCAAAATAATAAACACTTTGATAGAACTTATGGTAGAGGCTGTTAACTCTCCTGAAAAAGCATATTCACAACTTCTAATGAATAGAGTCTCTAATCAGTATAATATAAAAGATGAAGACTTATATACACGTATCCAAGGGGTGCTCGATTTTATATCAGGTATGACAGA
>JAEZKJ010000101.1 GCA_023415545.1 Bacteroidota bacterium | reverse complement strand
CCATACATCTACCAACATCATCACTACTTTTAATCTGGAAAATCACCTCACCTGTAGCAGCATTTCTGAAACTTGTTCCATCCTTTTTATTTTCATGACATCCCCAAACATGCAACTCTTTTATATCAGGAAAAAACTGAGTAAGATGCATAGCATCACCATGGTTCATGCCAGTAGTATATAGGCCTTTGCCATCATTGTCAATAGCACATTGACCATAAATTATCTCGTCGCACCCATCTCCATCCACATCAGCTACTCGAAGATTATGATTACCTTGTCCGGCATATTTTTCACAACCGGGATTATTACTATCAAATACCCATTTCTGCTTCAACTCCTTTCCATCCCAATCAAAAGCAGCAAGTACTGTTCGTGTATAATATCCACGGCACATAATTACACTAGGTTTTAAGCCATCAAGATAACCAACAGCAGCAAGAAAACGATCGCTTCTATTAGCCCTGTTATCACCCCAATCGCTTAAGTTACCTCTTTGAGGGATATAATCTATAGTTTTAAGAGCCTCTCCTGTTAATCCGCTGAAAATAGTGAGATATTCATTCCCTCTTAGTATACGTCCCTGATTACGTTTTTCATTATCTCCAATCTCACGATAATCGGCATTCGCATCACCTATAACTTTCCCAACTCCATCGACTGTTCCATCAGAAGTTTTCATCACTATTTCAGATTTGCCATCTCCATCGAAATCAAATACCATGAACTGTGTATAATGAGCACCTGCACGAATATTTCTTCCAAGATCTATCCTCCACAATTTACGACCATCAATCTTATAGCAATCAAAGAAAACATTTCCTGTATACCCATCATGAGCATTATCATGAGCATTTGAGGGATCCCATTTCAATATTATCTCATATTCTCCATCCCCATCAACATCTCCAACCGATGCATCATTAGGCGAATAGCTATATCTCTGCCCTGCCGGTGTAACCCCATCTTTAGGCTTGTCAAGTGGAATATTAACATACCCAATAGGAGCATTTGCAGGAAGAGTATAAATTCCATTGATTTTTCCTGTCTCTTTCCCATTAATAACAGGACGCACTTCATAAATAACTTGCTCAGGAGATTCATTTTTATCTTTATATAATGTTCCTGACATATTGGAAACATTATCTATCTTCTTCCCGTTCTTATAAATATTAAATGACGTTTTAATATCATCACCCGAAAGATATCTCCATGAAAGAGTAACTTCATTTGGGTTAGAACGTATGGCAACAACTCCCCTTCCCAACTTCTCTGCAGCTAATTTGGAGTAATTATAGTTTGTCTGGCAAAAAGAGGTGTATGAAAATAAAAGTAGAATAAATCCGACTATCAATTTAAATTGTACATTCATAGTATTAATAATTAATTAATACAAATATATCCATCTAAAGTAATCTATAGATGGATATATGTACATTATATATGTAATATCGTTTTTTTAATAAAGTTATTCCAATAGCTTACGGAATACATTCGAAGCAAACCAATGCTTATACATCCAGGTAGCAATAATATATATGGCAACAGCACTTATCCAACCTGCGAAAACATCGATAAGATAATGCGCTTGAATATATACAGTAGCACAACATAGCAAGAAGTATAGTGGCAATAGTACATAACAAAGTCTCTTGTTAACTCGATATGCCATAATCATAATAATTGTCGATATACCAACATGCGAGCTTGGGAAAGCAGCAGTAGGACGTTCTCCAACCTCCTGTGAAGCTTCCACAAGAGAATAAAAGAAACCATGATTATATCCGGGTCCCGGAAGAAGTATAGAGTTATTATTGAAATAGTCGCCAATAGATGGGAAGTTTGCTATTACAACATTATCCATGCCTATAGCAGGGAAATAGAATTGAGGTCCGGCTACTGGTACAAATATATATATGAGATAGTAAATAAAGAATGCAGCTACTAAAACAAATGATACTTTCTCGAAAAGGTCAAAACGATAAATAAAATAGTATATCGTAACTATACCAATCAGAGGATAATAGAAGAAATAACCCAAGTTGAATGGCTCACTAAACCACATTGATGGGAACATTTCGGAAAAGCCCACCGATGGTTGACATGAGAAAATAAACTGTTCGGCTGAAGCAAAAAGATGATCAAGATTAGGAAATAGTCTGTTAAACTCAAAAGTATCAGGATACCAATAAGCCAAAAAGCTCATCTGTAAAGCTATTCTAACAAAAGCAGACATTCTGCAAGGGTATTTTTGATATACATATATCATCGCAAAAGTGACAATGACAATACCCAATCGCTCCAACAACATTACTTCCGGATGATCCATTCTTTTGAAAAGAATTAATATCATCAATGTAGTAATAGCATTGTAAATTAAACTTATACTCTCTACAGCAAAAAGACCTTTTTTCTGATCTACTTTTTTAAACCATTTTAAATCCATCCCTCTTTCTTATACCAATCAATAATCTCCTTAACTCCTTTATTTAAAGGATATTGAGCTTCATATCCAAGCTCATTTTTTAATGGGGTTATATCACAACGCCAATTACGTTGTTTCATTATCTTATATTTATCTGAATTCAAAGTACTTGCCTTTCCCATAAGTTTTGCAGAGTACTCCGATAGCAAAGATACAATTTTTAGAACAAATAAAGGACATTTAATGTGAAGTACACCCTTTATCCCCAACTCTTTCTGTATTAAATCCGAGAAATCACGACTTGAGTAAACTCCCTCATCACTAATAAAATAGCTTCTTCGTACAATATCTTTCTCAATAGATAAAAATATAGCCTGCACTACGTCCTTAACATACACAAATGTTATATCCTGACGTGAAAAGCCAACCGAGAAATCCAAATGCTGCTTTATCGATTTCACCATCAAGAAATAATCTTTTTCACGAGGCCCATAAACACCTGTTGGGCGCAATATCACATATGGGAATCCCTCTCTATTTTGTATATATTCTTCAGTTTTGATCTTACTTTCACCATACGCTGTATTTGGCATAGGCGTATCTTTTTCAGAAATAGGCATAAAGCAGCTGTCGTGTATAGGGCCAAATACACTTAAAGAACTTATATATATAAACTTAATGG
>JAEZKJ010000096.1 GCA_023415545.1 Bacteroidota bacterium | reverse complement strand
TTCTTAGGATTCTTAATAACTTCTTCGTTGGCAGCACTATATTTCTGAATATTTGCAATGCCATAAGTATTTACAATTTGCTGAGCATTAATGTCAGATATGTGTGAGCATAAAAAAGCAAACGTTATTAGCGAAAATAGTTTTGTTTTCATGATAATTTAACTTTAATATTTTATTTAGTGTATTGTTATATGTACCAACCTTATTATTTAATTATATATCAAAGCAAAAATATGTAGTTTTATATCGAAAAACAATACTCCATCATCATTAAACATCCTTCCAACCAGTCAAATAATGAGTTAAGAAAGGTTATAGGATAATCCACTCTTTCTAGCGTAACATCTTCTTTCTGATTCAAGGTTATGATGTAATCATAATTAGCACCATGTTTATTAAGTGCCAATTATAATCTTTTATAGACATTATCTATATGATGTTTATGAAGGTATTCTTTTAACTAACACATTTTTCTCTCTATAAGGTTAGAAGCTAGGGCATCAGCAACCTGAACGAGTGTTAGAAGTGGACATATTTGTTTAGCCGTATTAAGATTTGCTTTAGCGTCTGCTGATTGGAATGCCAAATCCCAAGCTTGCATATGCCAGCGTATTGCAATTATTTCATCGTCAGTTAAGTCAAGTCCATAACGTAACAATATAATAACAGATTTTTCACCATGCCCAATGGGAAAATTTGAATAGTCCACGTCATACCCTGGTACATCTGTCCAAATTCCGAATGCATTCTTTTGACGTTTTATCGTTTTCTTATAAATATCAGCTTTGCAGACATCATGTAGTAATGTACTTATTATCACGCTATCTTTAGGCAAGGATTCTCTTAAGGAATCGTCAAGTTCCAGCATTGATTCACGTACTTTGAAGGCTATATGACACAAGTTTAAAGAATGCTGTAACAAACCTCTTTCTTCATTGAGGTGGAACTTTGTGCTTGCAGGTGCCTCAAAGAACCCAAGATCAAGAAGATTTGCAATGCATTCTTCTATGCCAGTCCTATCGGTAGAACGTAATAATTCAATAAACTCTTCTTTATTTGTCATCGTCTTTTTTCTTTATATCAACGATTTTTCCATTTTGCAAATACATCACTACACAATCGTCTTTGCTAACAGACTTGATTTTATGAAATAAATTTGCAGGAATAGCTTCTGTATTATCATCAAACTTAACAAAGCATGCGCTTGGCATTATGGATGAAATAACCCCTGTTTTTTCAATCAGTTCTCGGATTGCAGGTTTTCCTATATTTTGCTTAATCGCTGTTACAATTTTAATCAAGTCAATGCGAATACTATTGAATGAGTTAAATTTAAAGAATTGATGAAGGTTAGATGTTTTATTCTTCTCATTTTGAACTATCATACAGCGATGCTCACCCTCATTTCTTACTTGTCTTAAGGTTCCCAGTGTAACCTTAAAAACATCGTTTGGGAAAAGTACATTGCACACAGCATTTATTTTATGTGCAATAGGTATGTCACCTACATTTTTTTCATAACCTTTACATCTAAATCTAAAATCTTCACTTGGTTCTGTAGAAGTAGCATCCTCTATTTGAGCTAGAAGATCTTTTATGTTTGGGTATGTTATATAAAAGTAGTAATTTATGATGTTCTCCAGCTGATAGAATGCATTGATACAAAAGATATAGAATCTTTCATGCTCATCTTTCATTAAGTCCAATGCAGCATTTTCCATTCGTAAATTATCAATTATAAGCTGATCACGAAGTCGTAGCTCTTTAACAAAATCATAGGATATACTCTTTTTAGCTCTTATTTCCAGAGCTTCTCTAATTGCTGCGACGTCATCAGTTACCTCATTAGGTATAGCTACAGATTGATTAGATGTTGAAATAATTAACATCTTTACTAACTCTTCTGCAAATTCTTTATTTTGCGAGGTAAGAGCTTTTATTTTTTGGAGTGTCAATTTTAATTTGTAATCCATATCATATAGTTAATAATGAGTCTAAATCAGCGTTTAGCTTGTCAATGTTTATAGTAGGAGGTGGTGGTACAGTAACCTTATCTATACTATGTACCAACCAAAACGGTTTGTTGTCTTTGTCTCTACAACTTGAAATCGCCATTTTACTCTTATCGGAATCTTCTTCCGACTTAATAGACTTATTTATAGTAACATATGTCTTCTTGCCCTTAAGTAAGAAATGTGCAGCTCTGACAATCTTTGTAACAGTTTCAATAGGTGAATCAGGATTGTCAGAATTACCTGTACTAACATCCGTTATTGTCTTTGTTTCAAAAACTAATTGTGTCGAGTTGATATTTTCAAATTCTTTCAGTGGAGTCGTTTCTACATATGTAATTCCATAGAAATTTGTCTTTTTAGGATCCTTGGTACCTTCTACTAATTCAAGGAACTTTGTATGTAAACGAATATATACAGAATCTTCTTCGCCTTTTACCATTTTAAGGTACATAAGTTTTCCATCCAACACATTAATTAGATCTGGATTGCCTTTCTTGATATGCCCCTTTTCTTCCTTATAGATAGGAAAGAATTTAGTATAGGCTGAATTATATCCGTACTTATCCCAAATATAAAGTATATTTCGTATATCACGAACATACTTTTGAGACACATTTAACTTTTTACTAACTATAATGCCAGTAACTTCTTGGCGACCTCCCAGTTTTTGAAGACGAGTTTTCTTTTCATTCAACGTAAAACCTTGTTCGTTAATTATACGAAAGAGTTCTTTACGAAACTCACTATTTTCTTGATATACGTTGTGCATAGAAGAGAAAGTAATATCATCTGCATATCTTGTGAAATGTAAGCCAAAACGTCGTGCCAGACCTGCGAGTCGACGATCTAATTTTTCACATATCATATTAGTTATGATTGGAGAAGTTGGAGCCCCTTGAGGAAGAACATAGAAGTCTTTCATTGTACCATCTTCCATCTTTCGTGTGTCCTTCATAGAGCAAAGACCGGCGAGAATGTTTGCTACTGGTTGGGGAAAGTTAAATGGCTCAATCTGCAATCGTTTCCAAACACGAGCCTGAACTATACTTGGAAAAAAATCTTTGAGGTCAGTATTGAATACATACAATTGTCCCTTGTGTATTTCTGCATTAGTGACAACCGAACGTCCTTCTGTGAACCCCATCGCATAATCTGATGGCGAATATATCGATTTAAGAATTTCATTAACATACTTAAGGATGAGCATAAAACTCTTTTTTCTAGGTGCAGTTATTTGGCGGAATCCGCCAGTTCTCTTATTAATTTTAAACTGGCGATAGCGATGAAATCCGTTGTTGGGATTGCAGAAGTAATTAATGTGATGCATAGTAAATGGATGGTATTTATCAGCAAAGCCCATCGCTGTCATATTTTCATGCTTGATATGGTTGAGTAAGTTGAGGAGATCTTCTTTATTCTCCATTTTATGTGCTACTATTGCAATCTGATTCTTGTCCATTTACTTTTAAAAATAAATGCGGTTTTTGACTCTTCTGGATTCTGAAATGTCTATTCTTTATGTATATAAAATAAAATATAAATAAAAATCGTATTGTCAATATTAAATATTAAAGCAACATAGTTGCCAAGTAATACGATAACGACCTAACGTTGTCATCTTCAAGCCTCGAAAGGTATGAAGACATCTTGCGAATACGCAAGACAAGGTTCAATATTTAACTTCAGTAATCCAAATTTGTCAAAAAACGCTGTTTTTTATTTTTCTGCAGCTAAGGTACGAATTGATTATGAATCCATTGTTCGTAGCTGCTTGTGTTCTTATAATTTTAGCTCTACCAGTCCTCTGGAACGTATTCACCATCCATAATGGCATCTTCCAGTTTGTCGTAATCGAAATTACCTTCGAAATCATAACAATCGTTTATATCGAAGTAATCATGTGATTCTTCTTCTACCTCATCATAATAGGAACGATAATTCCTTTCTTCTTCTTTCTGCATAAGTGTTAATCTTTAATTTGATGGTGTAAAGGTACGAACCACATACGTATCCTTTGTTCGTAATTTTGAATAATCATCATTCATTGATGAAATTCTTTCCCAAATCCTATCTTGTATAAATGATGGTTCTAACACAAGAAGATCTTTCCCAAAGGATGTGAGTTCATAAATCAATTCATAATTGTACTTGCAATCAATTCGAAAGAAGTTTCCGCCTGATAACTGAGAATAATCATTCTGTAGTTTTTTTGCTACATCACCAGAAATACGGCGCTGAGATTCATGAATTGGTTTAGTTGCAACATAATCTTTTGAGTTGTCGCTCACCCAGAATATTATCTGAAACAATGGACTGTCTTCAAACAAAGTAACACCGATAATGTCTTCAAATCGTTCATTCAAGTCACCATTGTATTCAACATACTTGTGGGACATCAGAGGAACAACCTTGTCAATTCTGTCAAGTCCAAAGCATAGCATCTTTTCATCATCTTCTGCAGCAGCAAATAGATACCATCGTCTATTGTACTCCTTTAAAAGGTATGGATGAAGATTAACGATCAACACTTGCTTTGGAGAAGAAAACTTATGGTAATGCAATTCAACAACCTGTTTCTGCGATGCAGCTGTGAATAGTTCGCCCAATAAACTTGAATTTTCTAATGGGTTTTTTGTAAATGATATGATTTGACGTTCACATTTGTTAATACCCAAACCACAACGAAGACCTTCCAATGCATCAAGATTTGGTAAACCATCAAACTGACCTAACAATGAAAGTGCTTCCGAAAGCAGATACTCTTCATCACTAGTCATTTCTTTGTTAAATATAGAAAAAGATGGTCGAGCATATCGAAGACATTGTTTCATGTACGATTTTTGCTTTTCCCTGCTATAACTTGGAACAGAATATCGTTCGATCTCAATTAGGAAGGGACCTTCATATTCAAGATAATATATATCTTTCTCAATGGTGCGACGAACTACACCATTTGTATTTGGATACATATCAGACAAACGATTACTAACTTCCTCGGTGAGGTCATCAAGGGAGTAATTATGATAACGACTGCTGAGCAATTCGTCAAGTATCTTATATCTTGTCATTGCATTTTTATTTGCTGGCATAACGCTTTAAGATGCTATAGCGAATGGATAATCAGGAATATCCTTTCCTTCATTGTTTACTTCCTCATTGATGTTTCTTACAACGATAACACCATCAACACTGACTGTCATCAACTTTGATTCATCAATTGAGAAACCAGCGTTTGCTACATTTTTGAATGCGATACTGTCACCTTGGTCTTGCCAATGTGATTGCAGTTTACGAGTTTCAGTATCATATATATACACATCATTAGATGGAACATGTCCCATTCCGCCATGTGACTTTGCTTCATATCCTTGATTTGATAAAGCCATGAGTTTACCAGATGGACTAAAGCACAACAACGAACGACCTTCTATTCGGAAGTTATTCTTAATAAAATTAAAGTCGTTTGCATTATCTTGGTTGAATTTTTCAAAGTCATTCAGCTCTATGAGGTATAAATCAGGTGCGCTATCGTATGTACCAAATAATCCTTTCTTTGTAAATGCACATATCCAGGTTGCCCATCTGGCAATCTCTGTATCGCAGATTTCACGTTCGAGCGATAATGAATTAGTTCTCTCGTTATAGTTAATCTTTACAAGTTTCAGATAACCTTTATTTTCAGGTTTACCTACAATTCCTATATATTTATTGTCATATGAGAATGCAACGTAATTCAAGAATGACAATGTTGTATTCAACTCAATGTCTAGTTCATGTACTGCATCTACTACGCCAATAACAACATAGCGTTTAACATCTAGGAATAATGCGCTAAATTCAGGAAAAACACTTTTCTGGATATTGTCTATCCACACCTTTGCACGTTTGTTCTCACTAGAATATGATTCAAAGTAATCTATATATTTAGTTACAAGTGATTTCCTTTTGTCTTCAATCTCTGCTTTCTGTTCTTCTGTATAATTAACAGTGAAAGAAGAGTCGTACTCGTTCTTCAATCTAAGGAAATCATCCCTAGTTATTTCTTCCTTTGTGAGTCTGTTGAAATAGCGAGACTTTAGACCCGTCTTTGCATATAACTTGCCATCTGGACTGATGAAGGTATAATATTGTGCATTCGACTTTTCCCACTGAAAGGTTATAGGGTTATAAATTCTCAATTTACGACCATCTACACGTCTTCCATCAGCATCCTCCATAAATAATAAGTTGCCTGTTTTATCGAAATCCACAAAGTTACCAGTTAAAACAGTTTCTTCTTTCTGCTCGAGTATATTATATAAAGCATACTTGTTGCCACCTTTTGAATAAACCAAATACTTGCCATCAGAAGACATTTTAGCTTTAGTATGCTTTTCCTCCTCAATGCTTATGGTCTTAATTTCTTGCCATTCTGAATTTGATAATTCATAATAAGTAAACACATTGTTATTCTTACAGACCAGTTTCTTTTCTGATCTGCATACAATTCTGCAATTCGAGATTTCGGAACCATCTATGATTACAGGAATCTGTAACTTTTTAGAAAGACTAAAGTCAACAGCATCATTTTTGTTGGTGAAAGAAGAAACCACCTCGCCATTTCTCAGCATGAGATATAACGATGAATTGGCCTTAAAAAGTGCAAGTTCATTTTTAATTATTAAGTCGTCCAAGCATGGCGAAGCATTTTCGCCACTACTATAACTTGTTTTATAACCTTTATTTGAGATCCATATAAGCCTTTCTCTATAAATATAAAATGGAATTGAGACACGATCTGACTGTTTGTAATAAGTCATTTTGTCCGCGTATATTCTTTCTTGGCATTCAATTATATAGACTCCGCTTGGTGTTGGGTAGAAACTAACATTCTGACTCATTCGATCGAACGTTATCTCTTTCGAAAAGTCTTTTGAATCATCTCCTTTTGCTATTTCTGTTCTACACTCTTGAGCAAATTCTTCACTCATAGCAGAATATTTCTCTTTAATTTTTGACCTATCAAAACGATTTGACCATACAGAATTAACAATGGCAAAACCGTTAATATTAAAGTCTGTTATTATAGGGGTGTATTTAAATTCTCCTTTTTTCAAAGAACTTGATTTCAAATCAATATACTCATATCGAGAAGATTTAAATGTGATAAGATACCCTGAATTTGTTACACCTATGACATTGTCGTTCATCTCAAACTTTTGGGCATAACCAGTTTCTATACCTATTACATAGATATAGTTATCTTCGACAACATACAACAAACCATTTTCATTGTCAACATGGTAGAATTCTTGACATTTAGAGCTCCTATTTTGAAATTTTGTTTCAACAGAAAGATCTTCAGTTTTGATAATGCTAACAGTTGAACGGCATTTGCCAAGCACATACAGCATCTTAAAGTCTTTACTATGCGCTATACATTCACCTATTTCTAATGACTCTTCAATACAAAGTTTATCTGTGTTAAATACGCTTAGAGACATTCCGTCAGAATGTTTAGTAGAAAATAAGAGCTTACCACCTGATATATGCATTATTTCATTTGGGCAAAGATAGTTTTCAGTATATACATATGTCTCTATTAAAGGATCATAAAAGTGGATACGATCTTTCATGACAAAAATGATGTATGGATAATCATCGAATACATAAGCATGTTTCAAATCGCTACTACCAAAGCGTAAGGCATCCTCAACGCAAATCTTCTGTCTTTCATTTGACTGATTACTTATAACAATATATTCTCCGGCAGCACTGAGTTTGGGTAAAACTTTTGTTTCACCAGCTTTAACAACTCCTTCAAACATCTTTTGTCCATTGAAAAGAATTGTAAATGAATCCTCTTTATCTGAGCGTATTTTATACTCTGTATTGAGGAAGCCATGTTTTGGGTATACCTTCAGACAATTTTCCATATCTTATATTTACGTTATTTGAAACGACGCAGCAAAATTACGTATTGCTTACGAATCCAATATTCGTAAATACTCTCTTGCTAAATTTATTTAATATTTTATTTAGTGTATTGTTATATGTACCAACCTTATTATTTAATTATATATCAAAACAAAAATATGTAGTTTTATATCGAAAAACAATACTCCATCAGTTTTAGAACATCCTCTACATAATTGAAATCCAATTTATGTTCTTTCGAGAACTTCTTTAATTGCGTTTCTTTCTCGGGATATATTTTGCTGAGTTGCTTTACACTATTAAACGAGACAAATTTATCGTTTATGAACAACA
>JAEZKJ010000091.1 GCA_023415545.1 Bacteroidota bacterium | reverse complement strand
AGTAAATAGATATCCAAATTTATTGACCGGAACATTAAGAACATTTGTAAAAGATGGCGAACAGCTATTTTCAATAAATGTAGAAAATGGTACAGATGGAATCAATGAAGCAAGCAGTGAACTTTATCTAACTATTCCTTCAATGGATATGCCTCCGTTTGTCTCTTCTAGAGCATCTACTCCTCAATTACGTGCTACAGCACATATATTTAAGAAAGGATCGAAGGAACTCTTTGCTACAAAACGTATTTTGCTTGAACCTACTACATCACCAAATGTTTATAAATTAGGTCTATCACTATTCGAAGGAGATTTTGATGTTAACCTTTGGGTAGATTACTCAATTAATGGCACTAATGATAATCACTATATAACAACACATTCCGACATTATCCGTATTCTCTCAAAAACAGATTACTCGGCTAATGATGATTATAGTGATGCTTTTTCAAAACGTGTTTCAGTAAGTGTGAAAAATGGAACTGTAACATCTCAAAATGTTGAGATGCAGCGAGCTTTGGCAAAATATTGCTTGATTGCTACCGATGTTGAGCAATATAAACAGATGCAAGCTAAAAATAAACTTCCAGATTTAGAGACATTAAAAGTCTTTATTGGTTATGAAGGATTTTTTCCATCTGCATACTCTATTAGTGATCAAAAACCTGCTGATGCAGAGCAAGGTTATAGTTACACTACTCAATTAGGAACACCTACTTTTTCTGATGTAGAGGTAGCAAAAGATTTTGTTTTTGTTAATGGAACTGAATCCTCTGTAAGCGTGACAATATTATTTAAAGATTCCTTGGAGAATATTGTCAGTGGTATAAAAGGAGTGAAGATAGCATATCGTGCCGGAGAACTTACAACTTTAAAGGGAAATTTCCTAACCTCCGGTCTCGGATCTGGTGTGAATATAGATACAGAGTGGGGAGAAGATATTAACATTGAATTTTAAAGAGGGTATATTATGAAAAAAATACTTTTTACACTTTGCGTAATGACACTTTTGGTTAGTTGTGCAAATGAGGATAATGAAACGTTGATAGATAATGAACATATAGTTATGATATCAGCAAAAGCAGATTTAACTAAAGATAGTCGTATAAAAGAATCCGAAGAAGAATACGTTATGGAGATTTATGAAGATCCAAACTACAATAAAATGGTTGGAGTTCAGCGAATTTCTACAGATGGTAATTTCGGGCCAGTCACATTAGATCGTTCAAAAACTTATTATGCTCTCTTTTGGGCTGATTCTGGATTGAGGAATACTTATGATGTTACAAGTTTAAAGGCTGTAACACTTAATAGTGATAGAAATCCTATTGATGCTTTTGCTGGTAAAGCTACTATTCTAGGAAAAGTCAATAGTCTAAATGTGAGTCTTAAACGAGTTGTGGCAAATATTAATTTATTAGAAGTAGGAGTTATAAATCCAAAAAGGATTAGGTTAATGTTCACACAGCCTACTACTTATAATGTGGCTACAGATGCTATAAGTGGAGAAAATGCTAGAACTGAAAATGTAGATGTCACCACTCAAGTAGATGGGAGTGCATTATATGCTATGTTGAATCAATCACCAATATACGTTTTAGCATCTAAAAATATCTCCATAATTAAGTTTAACTTGCAATGTATGGACTTATTTGACAACAATAAATCTCAGATTTTATCAGTAAATATCTCTGTTTTTTCAAATAAAAATTCAAATATAACGGGACATTATGAATTTTAACCTAAAAAGAAAACCATATAATAAGTATGAGATATACCTAGTCTATTCTTGCTTTCTAAGAAATAAAAAATATAATAATTAATTAACTACAATTAGTATGAAAAAAAAGATTCTATTTATTCTGACCGGTTTAATAACTATGATTTCATCGTGTCAACAGGGAGAGGTTGGTGAGGTGCAAGAAGATAAGAGTACTGTACAATTTATTGTATCAGCTGAATCGTCAATGCAATCACGTACTTCGGTACTTGACCTTACACGATTTGTGATTGAGGTTTATGAAAGTGCTTCTCCTAGTGGAGAGCCAGTAACTCATATTGAACAATCAAATATCACATTTAATTTGCTTCTTAAAGACGATGTTACATATACATTCCTTTTTTGGGCAGATTATGGAACTCCTGATTCTAACAGTGGTGAGTATGATGTCACTGATCTTAAAGCTGTAAAGATATCCAAACAGCCTACTAATCCGGCTTGGTCTAAACGAGTTTCATTCACAAAAGGTGAGGAGAGCATGAGTGATTATAATGTTGCTCTTTCCCATTCTGTAGCTCAAGTAAACTTTATACAGGGTGAAGATTTCACAAAAGATGATAATACTCTTAAAGTGACATTCCCTGAAACATACTCTTTAAATGTTGCAGACAATAGCACTACAGAGATAAAAAATAGTGGAGTTTCAATACCTTCTTCTTATACATTTACCACCACAAGTAAAGAGCAAAAGAATAAAATTATTGGAACAAGCTATATCATTGCTAAGAGTGTGACTAGTAGTGATGATGCGAAAACAGTATTAAACCTAGCTACAGAATTAAATAGTGGAGAGACGAGTCTCACTATAGATAATGTACCATTTGCGCGTAACTATAAGACCAACATTACGGGAGGATATTCAAATTTATATATCAATACAACTAATGTAACTTGTGATTATGAATGGAACATTCCACCTACCCCAGATCCAGGTTCAGGAACAGGTTCAGCCGAGCCTAAATATTATGCTAGAATAGGTGATTATTATTATAGCGATGGTTCCTTTTTAAGGGATTACGATGATAGTAAAACCTGTTTAGGAATTGTTTTTAGCATTGATTCAAAGGATGGTTCAAAAGGTAAAATAGTATCATTAGTTAATACTAATACTTATTGGAGCTCTAATTTTGCTTTTAATAATATTCAGAATACTGAAGATGGAGAAATTAATTATTCAACAATATTACCACTTGTTGATATTAATTGTTATAAAGCTTATTCTTATTGTAATGATTTGGGCGATGGATGGTATTTACCAGCTTTATTTGAGTTAACTGAACTCTTTAGTTCAAGAGAAGTTCTAGATAAACTTTGGTTAATAAACCTTGGTGAAGAGTTTGAAACAGGAATCTTTTGGTCTTCTACTGAATTCGATGGAAATAATGCTTATGCTTATAATGTTGATGGTGGAAAT
>JAEZKJ010000090.1 GCA_023415545.1 Bacteroidota bacterium | reverse complement strand
AGTAAATAGATATCCAAATTTATTGACCGGAACATTAAGAACATTTGTAAAAGATGGCGAACAGCTATTTTCAATAAATGTAGAAAATGGTACAGATGGAATCAATGAAGCAAGCAGTGAACTTTATTTAACTATTCCTTCAATGGATATGCCTCCGTTTGTCTCTTCTAGAGCATCTACTCCTCAATTACGTGCTACAGCACATATATTTAAGAAAGGATCTAAGGAACTCTTTGCTACAAAACGTATTTTGCTTGAACCTACTACATCACCAAATGTTTATAAATTAGGTCTATCACTATTCGAAGGTGAATTTGATGTTAACCTTTGGGTAGATTACTCAATTAATGGCACTAATGATAATCACTATATAACAACACATTCCGACATTATCCGTATTCTTCCTAAGACTGATTACTGGGCTAATGATGATTATAGTGATGCTTTTTCAAAAAGTTTAACCGTAAGTGTGAAAAATGATAGTGTCACCTCCCAAAAGGTTGAAATGTATCGTGCTTTGGCAAAATATAGGATAATTTCTACCGATGTTGAGCAATATAAACAGATGCAAGCTAAAAAGAATCTTCCGGATTTAAAGACTTTAAAAGTTTTTATAGGTTATGAAGGATTTTTTCCCTCTGCATACTCTATTAGTGATCAAAAACCTGCTGACGCCGAGCTAGGTTATAGTTACAATACTCAATTAGGAACACCTACCTATTCGGATGTTGAAGTAGCTAAAGATTTTGTTTTTGTCAATGGAACAGAATCATCTGTTAGCGTAACAATATTATTTAAAGATTCATTAGGTAATATTATCAGTGGTATAAAAGGTGTAAATATAGCATATCGTGCAGGTGAACTTACAACTATAAAAGGAAACTTCTTGACTTCCGGTCTTGGATCAGGGGTGAATATTGAGACTGAGTGGGGAGAAGATATCAATATAGAATTTTAATATACAAAATATGAGAAAGATACTGTTTATGCTCATTTCTATGAGCCTTTTGGTTGGTTGTGCAAAAGATGATAATTATTTATTATCAATAAATGATCGTGCAGTTAAGATATCTGCAAAGGTAGATATACCATCGGATAGTAGAATAGCTTATTTTACTGACCGTTATGTTATGGAGATATACGAAGATTCCAACTGTACAAAAATGGTTGGGTCTCAGCAAATTTCAACAGATGGTGATTTTGCTGAAGTAATATTGAATTCTAATAAAACATATTTTCTTCTATTTTGGGCTGATTATGATGCAAGTAGTGTTTATGATGTGACAAGCTTGAAAGCTGTGACTCTTAAAGATGGTGAAAATCCGGTAGATGCATTCTCTGGAAAGATAACAATAAGCGGCAAAGCAAATAATATCGATGTAATACTGAAACGTTCAGTGGCTAAAATAAACTTTATGGAAAATGGTCTTTTAAATCCAGGAACAATAGAAGCAAGATTCACTCAGCCAACAATTTATAATATTGCTACTGATAAATTATCAGGTGCTAATGTTAGATATGAATTATTAAATGTCAATACTAAGATTGATGGAACTGATAATAGTGTCAGTTTGGGTGGTTCACGTATATATGTATTAGCAAGTTCAACATTTTCTGATATCACATTTGAATTCATATACAAGGAGTCATCAAAACCTATTGCAGATGAACCTATTTACATAGTAGGTAAAGTTGCGTCAAATTTTAAGACAAATATTTCAGGACACTATTCAAAAGAGTAATATAAATATTTGCTCCTACTACTATTGCCCTTTAATCAAACATAATGATAAACAATAATATTCAATTAAATATAATTTGTATGAAAAAGAAAATCTTATTTATTTTTGCCCTTTTAGCAACGACGTTAGTATCGTGTCAACTTTCGGAAGTTGGTGAAGTTCTAGAAGAGCAGTGCAATACACAATTTATTGTATCAGCTGAGTCATCAATGCAATCACGTACCTCAGTACTTGACCTTACAAGATTTGTAATCGAGGTTTATGAAAGTGATTCCCCAAGTGGAAAACCAGTATGTCATATTGAACAATCAAATAACACATTTAATTTGCTTCTTAAAGACGATGTTACATATACATTCCTTTTTTGGGCAGATTATGGAATTCCGGATTCTATTAATGGAGAATATGATGTCACCGATCTTAAGAATGTAAAGATCTTTAAACAACCTACTAATCCGGCTTGGTCAGGTCATCTCTCTTTCACTAAAGGTTATGAGAATATGAGTGATTATAATGTTGCTCTTTCTCATTCGGTAGCTCAAGTAAACTTTATACAGGGTGAAGATTTCACAAAAGATGATAATACTCTTAAAGTGACATTCCCTGAAACATACTCTTTAAATGTTGCAGACAATAGTACTACAGAGATAAAAAATAGTGGAGTTTCAATACCTACTGCTTATACATTTTACACCACAAGTAAAGAACAAAAGAATAAAATTATCGGAACAAGCTATATCATCGCTAAGAGTGTGACTAGTAGTGATGATGCGAAAACAGTACTAAACCTAGCTACAGAATTAAACAGTGGAGAGACTAGTCTCAATATAGATAATGTACCTTTTGCCCGTAACTATAAGACCAACATTACTGGAGGATATTCAAATTTATATATCAATATTACTAATGTAACTTGTGATTATGAATGGAACATTCCTGGTACCCCAGATCCAGATTCAGGAACAGGTTCAAGTGAAGTAGATACTATAAAAAATCCAAGAATAGGTTATTATTATTATAGCGATAGTTCCTTTTCATTAGATTTCGATGATAGAAAAAAATGTTTAGGAGTTGTTTTCAGTATTGATTCAAAGGATAATTCAAAAGGTAAAATAGTATCAATAGTTAATACTAATACATATTGGAGTTCTAATTTTGCTTTTAATAATATTCAGAATACTGAAGATGGAGAAATTAATTATTCAACAATAGTACCACTTGTTGATATTAATTGTTATAAAGCTTATTCCTATTGTAATAGTTTGGGTGATGGATGGTATTTACCAGCTTTAAATGAGCTAATAGTTCTTTTTAATTCAAGAGAAGCATTAAACAAACTTTGGATTATAACCCCCGAAGAAGAGTTTGAAACAGGATTATTTTGGTGTTCGACTGAATATGATGGAAATAAAGCTTATGCATATAATGTTGATCGTGGATATATGGAAATGATTAATAAATATACTGAATGTAGAGTAGTTGCGATTCGCAAGTTCTGATTATAAATTTTATTAAAT
>JAEZKJ010000169.1 GCA_023415545.1 Bacteroidota bacterium | reverse complement strand
ATTGCTGCTAAAATACTTTTGAGTTTCATGTTTATATATTTTAAATTAATAATTAAGTTTTTCTTAGTTCTACTTTTTTATCTATCATATAAGTGTGAAACTTTATTGACTTTATTAACTTGATGTAAAACTATGTATTAAAATGTTAGGTTGTATTACCATTTTTAATTTATAGGAATTATCCCTCAAAGATTTAGAAAAATCCCTACATTAATAGGTGTTATACAACATATAAATGAAGTAATTGTTGCTTTATATGCCTTGATCACTATTATATAACATTGTTTCCATTATTAAATATGTTAAGAATATATCCTACAATATATTTTTTAAATGAAGAAAAATGTAGATTGAAAATAAATGTAATATGTATAATATTATTCACTTTATAACAAATAATTTTCTTATTGTTAAAACAGAAATTATACTTTAAAAACTTTATCCAAAGGAATTTATAGATGATAATAAAAATATATTTATATTAATTAATTGACAAAACATCCAATTAGAGTTTAAAACGATTTTACATTAATGAAAATAAATTGTTTTTCAACTTTAGTCGAGCATATCTTAAAAATTTAACATAGAAAGTGGGATAATATAAAAATAATACTAATTTTGCATCACATAAGGAGCCCTTACGGACCAAGCGTTACGAAGGGTGAAAAGGGAATCCAGTGAAAATCTGGAACAATACCAGTTGCTGTAAGTTCCATCCTAACAGGTAATTATAATATAATTACAATGTATTAAGGATGAATGTTGGACGCACTCTTTGCCACTGATCTTATAGATTGGGAAGGCGCGACGACAGGACAAGTCAGAAGACCTGCCTTAGTATTATGGATTTATTACCTGCTGGAATACGGGTCATAATCGTACAAATTTTTCACTGTTTTTGCATTTTTTTGGTTACTTGTATGGGGTGTATAGTATAGACTACATTTCCCAACAAATAACTTATTAGGTGTCATTAGCCAATAAGGAATTATTCCCTTATTCAGGTGCCTTGTACACTTGTCCTAACTATTTCCCCATAGATATTTGTCATTTGGGGACATTAGGTCTATATGCAATACAGTACTATCGAATTGTAAACATTATTGGTTATGACGGTAAAGGCTGAATCAACGAGCGCAAATAGTATTACAGGGCAAGAATATTTGATTCTTAAGAGTAATTTGTACAAATTCCTCAAGGTTCTACGTGTAAAAAATAGA
This sequence comes from Bacteroidota bacterium, assembly GCA_023415545.1. Classification (GTDB taxonomy): domain Bacteria; phylum Bacteroidota; class Bacteroidia; order Bacteroidales; family Bacteroidaceae; genus Phocaeicola. The sequence goes on along the minus strand of JAEZKJ010000169.1, from coordinate 14,272 downwards.
GCCATATACAAATTACTTTTAGGACTTCCTGTTTCAACAGTATGGATTGAGATTTTCTCAAAAGATAGTGGCATTTCAATAGATAAACTCTCTTTTTATAAGTTTACCTGTAGTTTCAGGTCTCTACCTTCAAAAGGTGTATCATATCGTATTTATTACAAAACTTACTCATTTTCAAATAGTGAAAAAGATTTTCATATAGGTGAGAATGTATATGTAGCTACTTATCGCAATGAATTAACATTTGACTTTATTCCCTCTTTATTAGCATATCTCTGTTATGAAAAATATGTAAATGGATTACCAAAATTCCTTCAAAGCATAGAAGAGATTCGTCAGTTTAAATTTAAACGGAAAGATATTGATCGCATAGGCTCACAAGTAGAAGAGTATAATCAAAATTTAAAAGAATTATTTAATAACTAATAATCAATATAAAGATGAAAAAAATTATCTATTCAATTATTATTACACTGATAAGTGTATCAATAACAAGTTGTGATTATGATGACACCGGTTTGTGGAACGAAATGGAGGAAGTCAAAGACCGATTAACTCTTCTTGAAGAGGCTATAAAGAATACTAATAGCGATATTAATGCTTTACAAACCATTGTTAATTCTTTGCAGAATAATGTATATGTTACTTCTGTCAATAAAACTGTCGATGGATATTCAATTACTTTTTCGAATGAAGAAGTTGCTATGATTTCAAATGGTAAGAATGGGTTAGATGCACCACAAATTTCTATCAAACAAGATGAAGATACAAACTATTACTGGACTCTCGATAATGAATGGCTTTTAGTAGATGGTAAGAAAGTACGTGCAAATGGAGAGAAAGGTGAGGATGCTGTTTCGCCACAGGTTCGTATTAATAATACAACAAAAGAGTGGGAAATTTCAACCGATGGTGGAAATCTTTGGATATCTACTGGAGTCGTTGCTGAAGGTAAAATAGAAGAAAATGAATCCAACTCATTATTCAAATCAGTTGACACATCCAATGATTTATATATTGTATTTACTCTTTCTGATGGTACTGAGTTATGCATTGCTCGCTATGATGAAACTATGCCGTTATTTATAATTAATGATGCTCCTGAGGTTGCACAAATAGAGTATGGAAAAAGTGCGAACTTTGTTGTAAATGCTGTAAATGTTGTTGATTTTGTTATTAGTAAGCCAGAAGGGTGGAAAGTTGTTTATTCACAAGATTTACTAACTATCATAGCTCCTTCAAAACAATCATGTCATTTTGAAAAGGAGGGTATCGTTGCTATTACTGTTGTATCAAAAGAAGGAAAAAGTGCAGTAGTAAAAATTAATGTCGCTACCGGAGAGTGGGTTGAAGAGTCAGAAATGCGTTTTCTAACTTTTGAGGATGGAACAGAAAGGTTTGAGCCTTATGAATGTGAATTCACCTATGCAATGATGGGTAATGATGAAACTAAGTGGATTACAAAGTGGTCTGACTATATTCCACGAGATGGCCAGTATGGAAATGGACATGGCTCATATGAGTGGTACGACTATAACAACACCGAGTTAGCGTTTGTAAAACCTACTATTGATTCATGGTGGGGCATATCAGGGCACGCAGGTATATCCGATTATGTAGGTAATGATGAGGATATTGAGCAGTATGATGATGATAATATGCTTTTTGTTATTGACCTACAAGCTTACAATGTAAAAGGTGGTGCAAATGGATCGAAAAATTTTTGCACTCAGTATGGTTATCTTGATCCCGAAGAGTATGCTACACAATACTCACCTCAAGGAGTACTCCCTGGTTTGCAATTTCATGATGGGGTTGCACGAGTTATAGATCATATGTATGTAACAAACACCTCATATACTTATAAAATTCTTGTAAATGGAGAGCATGATTTTGGTGGCTCATATGAATATAATGATGATTGTACTTTCAAAGTTGTCGCTTATGGATATGACTCTATGGATGATACTGAGCCCACAACTACAGAATTTTATCTTTTGAATAAAAATAAACAAATCATTACTGATTGGACAAAGTGGGATTTGAGCAGTTTAGGTAAGGTTGTTCGTGTTGAGTTTAACCTTATTGCAAGTGATAATGGATATGGAATTTATGGCAACGTTATACCTGCTTACTTTGCATATGATGATGTTGCGGTACAATTCAATAATAAAATTTTTAAATAAAGTAAAATGCGAAATCTTTGGAAATTTCTTTACTTAAGTATACTTGTTGTAATTTCTTCTTCATGTAATATTGACGATGTAATTACAACAGAATTACCTCCAAAAATTATTCTAGATAGTGAATCAGGAATTTATACTGTCAAACATGGACGTGAAATTATTATTGCGCCTGATTACAAAAATGCTGAAAATGCCAATTATTGCTGGAGCATGAATGGTGAAGTGATTTGTACCTCTCCAAATTTATCTTTTAAGAAAGAGAAGATAGGAGAATATTACATTACAATTACTGTAACCACTGATGCAGGTAAAGATGAAGAGGAAATTCGTGTTAATGTTGTAGATCTTGAAATCCCTACCGTAACAATTGCAGTAAGTAAAAAACAGACAGTTACTATAGGTACTACTATCAAACTTCATGCATCAGTACGCGAAACATCGCTTCCCACAACATTGGTATGGGATTTAAATGGAGAAGTAGTCAGTGATTCAAGTGAATACAAATTTAATGCAGAAGCAGTTGGTACGTATATCATTACTGCAACAGCAACTAACAATGATGGTACTTATAGTGATAAGGTAGAGATTAAAGTGCTTAATGCTGATGATATACCATTTGAGTGGGCTTTCGATAAATACTCATATCATACTGTAGTAGATCGCAAACTACTTATTGCACCTTCTGTGTTAAGTAAGGAGAATGGTATAAACTACAAATGGTCCATCGAAGGAGTTAATGATTCAATATGTAACGATTCACGTTTAATTTTTTCTGCAAAATCGGATGGTGATTATAAAATAACTGCAACAGCAACATATGAAAATGATGGTAATCAAATAACCATTACTCGTAAGTTTGATGTCATCGTTTATAAAGAAGGAATTTTCTATAGAGCAAAAAGTGGTTCGTCGAAAGCTGATTGGAACAAGGTTTACGAATATACACCTGCTCCAGGTCAGTTTATCAATGAGTTGAAAACAGGCGGTTTTGATGGTTCGCAAACAACTCCACAAGCAGCTATTGCTTATGCGGAGGCACGAATGTCGGAAACTAATGAAAATGGTAAACCTAATCCTCTTTGGGTCTCTTTGGGTGGCTTCGGTGGTTATATCGTTGTAGGTTTTGACCATAGTATCAATAATTCCGGAAATTATGATATCGGCATCCTTGGAAACTCCTTCAATGGTTCATCCGAACCTGGTATTGTTTGGGTCATGCAAGACGAAAATGGAGATGGTTTACCTAACGATACATGGTATGAGTTAGCAGGTTCAGAAAGTGGAAAGGCGGAAACAATTCGTGACTATGCTGTAACTTATTATCGACCAAATGGAGCAGGTATGCCTGTTCAATGGAGGGACAATAAAGGTAATAGTGGTGAAATAGATTATTTAAAAGTGTATCACTCACAGGAGTATTATTATCCACTTTGGATAAAAGAGGATAGCTATACTCTAACAGGTACTTGCTTGAAGGCACGCAATTATGATGCCTCAGGTAAAGGTTCCTATTGGATTAATCCGCACTACGAATGGGGATATGTAGATAATTGGAGCCCTATAGACCGATTATCAAATAGTGATAATGCAAATGCTGAGTCTAACGCTAATCATTTCAAAATATCGAATGCCATTGATTTTGAGTCCAATCCTGTACACTTGGATTATATAGACTTTGTTAAAGTACAGGTGGGTGTTAATGCTAAAAGTGGTTGGTTGGGAGAGCTCTCAACGGAGGTGTTTGGATTTTATGATTATAATATGAAAAAGTAACATGGCAACAAAATTCATTAGGTTAATATTTATATCCCTTTTCCTGCTGAATAGTTCGTGTATGAAGTGGGAATATGGTTTAGAAGAGGATTTTGATACTTCATCATCGGGAGAGGGATTATTTATATGCAACGAGGGTAATTTCCAGTATGGTAACGCCACTTTATCATATTATGATCCAAATACCAAAATGGTGCAGAATGAAGTGTTTTATCGTGCTAATGCAATGAAGTTAGGTGATGTAGCTCAGTCTATGATTATCCGAAATGGAATTGGTTGGGTAGTAGTAAATAATTCACATGTAATCTTTGCTATCGATATTAATACTTTTAAAGAGGTAGGGCGTATTACTAACCTTACCTCTCCACGATATATTCATTTTTTATCCGATGAAAAAGCTTATGTCACACAGATTTGGGATAACCGCATATTTATAGTTAACCCAAAACGCTATGAGATTACCGGGTACATCGATGTCCCAAATATGACGATGGAGAGTGGGTCGACAGAGCAGATGGTACAATATGGAAAATATCTTTTCGTAAACTGCTGGTCGTACCAAAATAGAATTTTAAAAATAGACACTGAAACAGATAAAGTAGTCGATGAACTTGTAGTTGGTATTCAACCTACCTCGTTAGTGATGGATCGCAATAATAAGTTATGGACAGTTACAGATGGTGGATATGAAGGTTCTCCTTATGGACATGAAGCGCCTTCATTGTATCGTATTGATGCGGAGACTTTCAAAATAGAAAAACAATTTAAATTCGATTTTGGTGATTGGCCATCTGAAGTTCAAATCAATGGAACAAAGGACAAAATTTATTGGCTTAACGATGATGTATGGGAGATGTCGGTAGATGCCGACCGTGTACCTGTTCGTCCATTTTTGCCATATAATGGCACGCTCTATTATGGACTTACTGTTTGTCCTCGTTCAGGTGATGTTTATATAGCCGATGCTATCGACTATGTTCAGCAGGGTAAAGTGTATCGTTACTCCTCAGATGGAAAATTGCTCGATGAATTTTATGTGGGTATTATCCCTGGTGCTTTTTGTTGGAAATAATGAATTGATTCGATGAAAAAAATATTACTTATTATACTTATTCTCCTAATACCGCATATTGTATTGGCACAAAAGGCTGATACTAAAGATTGGAGTCGAAGAGTTTTCCGTATTCCTGAAGTTACAATATTTGGTAAACGACCTATGAAGGAGATAGGAACACAGCAGACAAAATTTGACACTTTAACTCTTAAAGAGAATATTTCTCTATCAATGGCAGATATTATCACCTTTAATTCATCTGTTTTTGTCAAGAATTATGGTCGTGCAACTCTTTCAACAGTTGCTTTTCGAGGAACATCACCTTCGCACACACAGGTATCGTGGAACGGCATGAATATAAATAATCCTATGTTAGGAATGACCGACTTTTCAATGATACCTTCTTACTTTATCGATGATGCCTCACTACTTCATGGTACATCATCGGTTAATGAAACCGGAGGAGGATTGGGAGGTTCTGTAAAACTTTCTACTAGTCCAGCACAAGCTGAGGGGTTTGGTTTGCAATATGTGCAAGGTATAGGTTCATTTAAAACTTACGATGAGTTTTTGCGATTAACTTATGGTGACAATCATTGGCAAATATCTACTCGTGCTGTTTATTCCTCATCTCCAAATGACTATAAATATTTGAATCACGATAAAAAAGTGAATGTCTATGATGATGATATGAACATTATTGACCAATACTATCCTGTTGAGCGTAATAGAAGTGGAGCTTTTAAAGACTTTCATCTTTTACAGGAAATCTATTACAATACAGGAAAAGGTGACCGTTTTGGTCTGAATGCGTGGTATATAAACTCTAATCGTGAGTTGGCTATGCTTACCGTGGATCATGGCGACGATACCGATTTTGAGAATTATCAGCGTGAACAAACGTTTCGTTCCGTTGTTTCGTGGGATCATTTTAAAGGAAATTGGAAATTAGGATCAAAAGCTGGTTATATACATAGCTGGATGGCTTATGACTATAAACGTGATTTGGGAAATGGCACAATGGCACATATGACACGTTCTAGAAGCCGTGTAAATACTTTCTTTGGGAAATTTGAAGGCGAATACTATTTAGGAAGTAAATGGCTGTTTTTAGCGAATATGTCATTACACCAACATCTTGTTGAAAGTGAGGATAAAAACATAGTGCGTCAGGATGGTAATAAGGCGGTTGTTGGATACCGTAAAGGTCGTCCTGAATTGTCCGGTTCTATGTCGGCAAAATGGCGTCCTACAGATCGTTTGGGGGTATCGCTGGTCATTCGTGAAGAGATGTTTGGTAAAGATTGGACTCCTGTTATACCTGCTTTTTTTGTAGATGGTGTAATATCTAAAAAGGGTAATATTGTGGCAAAAGCTTCTGTATCTCGTAACTTCCGATTCCCAACACTCAATGACCTCTATTTCCTGCCTGGTGGAAATCCTGACTTGAAGAAAGAGAGTGGTTGGACTTATGATGCCGGAATATCATTTGATGTAGGCAAAAATGGCATTTACTCTTTAAGTGGTTCGGCAAACTGGTTTGAATCTTTTATTAAAGATTGGATTATTTGGCTTCCAACGACAAAAGGTTTTTTCTCACCCGACAATATTAAAGATGTTAATGCTTATGGAGTGGAACTAAAATCTAATTTTAATATCATTTTGGCAAAGGAGTGGGAATTAGGTGTTAATGGTACTTACTCGTGGACACCATCTATAAATAAGGGTGAACCACGAACTCCTGCCGACCAATCGGTTGGAAAGCAGTTGCCATATGTCCCCGAACATTCATCAACACTTACAGGCCGACTCTCTTGGCGAAGCTGGTCATTCATATATAAATGGTGTTACTACTCGGAACGATTTACAATGTCATCAAATGACATATCGCTTACAGGTAAACTTCCTCCATATTTTATGAGCAATGTTACTATTGAAAAAGGATTATCGTTTCGATGGTCAGACATCTCACTTAAGGGAAGTATAAACAATCTGTTTGATGAGGAGTATCTTTCAGTGCTTTCACGACCAATGCCAGGTATAAACTTTGAGTTTTTCATTGGTATAACGCCAAAGTGGGGAAAGAAAAAATAGATTAAAAGGTAAAGAGAATTAAGTGGATAGGTTTTAATGAATAACAAACTTTTTCAAAACCTATTATCGATAATATCAAAAACAATTGTTTCAATTTAAATGCCATTTATCCGTTTCACACTGTCATTTATCCGTTTCACACTGTGATTTATCTGTTTCACGGTTCAATTTAAAAAAAAGTGTTCGATCAAATGAGTTTATTTATGTGTATGGTTACATTTTATGTAGTGATGTTTATACCAATTAGACTGCACAAATTTATTTTATTAAAAAATATCCCTGCTAGAATAAACTCTAGCAGGGATATTTTGTGTAAAAGAGTGGACTTTTTAGTCAGCCTCTTTTCATAGGTAATTTTTCATTATTTCTTTATACCATTTCTCTTAAGTAGAGCATCAATTGTTGGTTCGCTACCACGGAAACGTTTATAAAGTGTCATAGGGTGCTCTGTACTACCTTTTTCAAGGATATTTGTACGGAATGAGTTAGCAACCTCTTTGTTGAAGATGCCTTTTTCTTTAAACATAGAGAATGCATCTGCATCAAGTACCTCAGCCCATTTGTAGCTGTAGTAACCTGCCTGGTAACCACCACCTATGATATGACCGAATGAACTTGCCATACAATCGCCTTCAACAGGTTCTAAAAGTCGTGCCGGAGCCATAGCTTTTCTTTCATACTCGATAATATCCTCTGTAAGTGGTTCTGTACGAGTATAGAATGACATATCAAGAAGTCCAAAGCTGATTTGACGAAGGCATGCATAAGCAACATTAAAGTTTTCAGACTCCTGTATACGTGTAATCAACTCCTGTGGGATTACTTCACCTGTTTTGTAATGATGTGCAAATGTCTGCAAGAATTCTGGTTCGCTTGCAAAGTTTTCCATTATCTGAGATGGTAATTCAACAAAATCCCAATATACATTTGGACTAGCTAGTGATCTATATTCAACTTTTGAGAATATACCATGTAAAGCGTGACCAAACTCATGCAAGAAAGTTTTCACCTCATCGTATGTTAATAGTGATGGAGTATCAGCTGTTGGTTTAGTGAAGTTTTGTACAGTCATGATATGTGGACGTGAATCTTCACCGCTCTTTTTATCTACCCACTGCTCTTTAAGAGAATTCATCCAAGCACCTTGACGTTTTCCTTTACGAGGGTGGAAGTCAGTATATAGAACAGCTAAAAATTTACCATCTTTATCGAATACCTCGTATGCATCAACATCCTTGTGGTAAACAGGAATATCTTTGTTCTCTTTGAATGTGATACCATAAAGTGTTGTAGCAAGGTTGAATACACCTTTCTTTACTTTGCTTAATTCAAAGTATGGGCGAAGCATCTCATCGTTGATGTTGAACTTAGCAGTTTTCAACTTTTGAGCATAATAGCTGAAGTCCCATGGTTTTAATTCGAAATTTGCTCCTTGTTCTTTGCGTGCAAAATCACGAATTTCTTCTATCTCTTTAAGTGCTGTAGGTTTGTAAGCTTCAAGCAATTTGTACTCAAGTTCGAATACGTTTTCACTCTTCTCAGCCATTCTCTCCTCAAGATTGAAATCTGCAAAACATTTATAGCCAAGAAGTTTTGCTGTAGCAAGTTCGTTATTTACAATTGTGCGAACAAGTTCCAAAGTGTTATTCTCATTATCCTGAGTGTTTTTTGTAACATTTGCTCTATATATTTTCTCACGTAAATCTCTGTTGTCAGCATATGTCATAAATGGTATAATGCTAGGAGCTTGAAGGGTGAATACCCATCCCTCTTTTCCTTCAGCTGCTGCCTCTTCAGCTGCTGTAGTTATGACATTTTCAGGAAGACCTTTCAAATCTTCTTTGTTTGTGATAACTAATTTATAATCGTTGACAGCTTTCAACATCTTCTCATCATACTGAAGTGAAGCTAAACTTTGGTTTTGGCTGATTTCACGGTATTTAGCTTTGTCTGCTTCACTTAAGTTAGCACCACTACGAGTAAAACTTTTATAAGTTTTTTCAAGAAGAGCTTTCTGTTGTTGATTAAGATTTTCGTTATCACGATTCTCATAAACAGCTTTTACACGTTCAAAAAGTTTCTCATTGAGGCTGATGTTATTACTATGCTCGTCGAGTAATGGCATAATAACTTTTGCCAACTGCTGAAGTGAATCATTAGTTTCGGCACTCATCATGTTGCCAAAAACACTGCTAACTTGTGACAGAAGCTCTCCGCTATTATCAAGTGCAGCTATAGTATTTTCGAAATTTGGCTTTTCCGAGCTATTTACTATCGCATCAATCTCTTCTCGATGTTGTTTTATACCTTCACGTATAGCTGGCTCATAATGTTCATTCTCTATTTTATGGAATGGGAAAGTTCCATGAGGAGTATTATATGCTTGAAAAAATGGGTTCGATGCATCCTTATTATTCATAGTGCAACTAGTTGTTAGTAATGTTAGTGAAATAATTGGAATAAATAATTTCTTCATATTTGTCGGTTAAATTATATGATTGTTATATATAAATTTTTTTTAAGACCTCTCTATTTTTAAGACTTCAAAATTATAACAATCTTTTAGCCCAAGCAAATATAATACCTACGAACTTGTTATTCACTACAATCTACCCATTTTGCATACTCTTTCCAACTCCGAATTAAAGCTTTTTATAATTTCTTTCATCACATCTTCCACACAATCAAGTTCATGAATCGATGAGGCTATCTGTCCAATTTCTAATTCTCCTTCAAAAATATCTCCCTCGAATATTCCTTTTTTCGATCTTCCTTTTCCCAATATCTCACGAAGTTCATCAATTGAAGCACCTCTATTTTCTGCCTCTTTAACTTGTTCATAAAACTGGTTTTTAACCACACGAACAGGCGTTATTTGCTTAAGAATCAATTCTGTATCTCCTTCATTTAGTCGCAGACATCTATCTTTAAAGCAGAAGTCAGCCGAACTTTCCTCAGTGAGAGCAAAGCGAGTGCCCATTTGTACTCCATCTGCACCAAGAGCCATAGCGGCGAGCATACTCTCGCCCGAAGCAATTCCTCCGGCTGCTATTATAGGTATAGAGATACATTTTATTATTTGTGGGATAAGGCACATAGTGGTTGTCTCTTCGCGTCCATTATGACCTCCAGCTTCGAACCCTTCGGCAACAATAGCATCTACTCCTGCCTCTTCACTCTTTATTGCAAACTTGCTGCTGCTCACCACATGTACCACTGTAATACCATGTTCATGAAATTTGTTTGTCCAGGTTTTGGGATTGCCCGCTGAGGTAAATACAATCTTTACACCACTATCAATTACAATATCTACTATCTTATCAATTTCAGGATAGAGTAGGGGAATATTTACGCCAAAAGGTTTATCGGTAGCATTTTTACATTTGTCAATATGCTCTTGTAATGTTTCAGGGTGCATGGAACCTGCTCCAATAAGTCCAAGACCACCATTATTACTTACAGCAGAAGCTAGTTTCCAGCCACTGCACCAAACCATACCACCTTGAATTATAGGGTATTTGATATTAAATAAATTACATATTCTGTTCATAATAGATTTTCTTATTTAACAAAGATGTATACTTTTTTGTTGGTTTTGAAAATTATAATGATAAAAATTAGATTTTCATTTTATCATTAATTTCAATGAGATTTTTTGCATTTAAAATATAAAAATAAAAGCGTTTATAAAGTTGCATATATAAAGAGAAATCCCTGTTAGATATATGCTCTAACAGGGATTAATCGTTTTAAAAGTGTTCTATTCAGACACCATCATACATTATTATAAAATAGTAAGGTTATACAATTATTTAATGGCTGCCATATTTTGCTCATTATTTATATTTTTTCCTTCCGGAGAGTTCAAGAAAGAAATTAAATCTTTATAATGCTCCTCAATTTTTGGACGAACCATCTTCATTGTACTGTTTATCATATGATTTTTCTCGGAGAATGGCTCTTGTAATAGAGCAAAAGTAGCAGGTAACCATCTTTCAGGGAATTTACCAGCTTGACTTCCTTTTCCTTTAAAATCATTAATCGTTGCTTGAACAAGACGAATAGCCTCTTGTTTAGCCTCATCAGTTCCCCAAGTGTTTTTGCATGCACGTTTTAAATTATCACAGTTTGGAACAATAAGTGCTGAAGTATAGGCATTTTGGTTGTTATAAAGCATAATCTGCTCAATATAAGGAGAGTGAGAAACCAGTGCCTCTTCAATACCTTCAGGACTATATTTTTCACCATCACTTCCAATTAACAGACTCTTATAACGACCTAAAACTACCAAGAATCCATCTTTGTCCATGTATCCTAAATCGCCTGTATAAAGCCAATTATCTTTTACAGTCTCTTTTGTTGCTTCTTCATTTTTCCAATATCCGGCCATCACATTCTCACCCTTGATAACAATCTCTCCTTTTTCTCCTTGAGGGATAATATTTCCATCATGATCTTTGATAACAAGTTCAAGAGGTTTAACCAATATACCCGATGAACCAAACTTATGAGTTTCAGGTGTATTTGATGAGATAACAGGTGTAGCTTCCGACAATCCATATCCTTGGAACATAGGAATACCTATAGCATAATAAAAATCTTGTAAATCTTTATCAAGTAGTGCACCTCCACCAATAAAGAATTTCAGATTTTCACAGAATCCCTTACGGATAGATGAGAATAGGATTTTATCGAACAACTTTACAAGAGGTTTAAGCATAAAAGTGAACCCACTTCCTTTATTCCAACCCTCTTTATTATATATATAGCTAACTTTAAGAGCGAAATTGAATAATTTCTCAACATTCTTACCTTTAGCTTTAACTCCGGATTCAATAGCTTTACGGAAACTTTTTGCAAGGGCAGGTACAGAAAGCAACATATCAGGTTGTATCTCCTTAAGATTAATTGGAATATTTTTTAGTGTTTCCAAGGCTGTACGACCAGTTTGTACTGTTGCTATAGCAGCACCTCTGTGCATGAAGATATAGAAACCTACCACATGAGCAAAACAGTGGTCAAGTGGTAATATTATCAATGTTCTCCAACTTTCCTCAACGTGAGTCAATGATAATGATTGCTCAACATTAGCTGTATAGTTACGGTGAGTAAGCATAATACCTTTAGGATCGGCTGTAGTACCCGATGTGTATGTGATTGTTGCTATATCATCGTTTTCTATTGATTGACCAATTTTTAAAAAGCCCTCTTTATCTCTTGCTAAAAGCTCATCACCTTTTTTGCAAACCTCTTTCATTGAGATTTCACGATCTTGATACTCGTCAAGTTCATCAAGAACTATGATATATTTCAAATCAGGTAATTCACTCTTTATAGCTCTGATTTTTGGTAACTGAGTAGCAGAAACCATTATATATAAACTCTCAGAGTGTTTCAAACGGAATAATAAATCATTGCTTTCTTCAAGTTTAATTGAGAGAGGCACATTAACAGCACCTGCATAGAACATTGCAAGCTCTCCAATAACCCAACTGTTTCTTCCTTCGGATAGTAATGCGATGTTATTTTTAGGTTTAACTCCTAATTCAACTAATCCGGCACCAAATTGATAAACTAACTTTTGAGTCTCACCATATGATGTTTCTGTCCACTTATCTTTTATCTTCTCAAAAAGAAATGTATTGTTTCTGAATTTTATAACAGAATTCTCAAATAGATCGATTAAAGTATTTCTTGAAGTCTCTTTCATAAAATTATTATTATACAATTTTTTGCAAATATAGTAAAAAGGATTAACATTTTAAAATTACTTTTTACATCATACATTTTAATGATTAGACTTTTAGTAACAAAAAGATAGTAATCAATTTTTTTACATCTTAAGTATAAACTTGTCATTATAATTATAAAATTAATAGATGCAAAATTCAAATCTTTTCAAAAAAGTTCACGATTTATTAGATAATAAATAACTACTTTTGCCGCCGAACTTAATGTTTACAATATCGTGTTTTATTGGTAGTTAACTATCCTGAAGTTACATTTCCTAAAGTCGAATATTTATATAATAAGACAAGACTATATAACAAACACGTATAAACGTTTTAAAAAATCAAATACTCACTATATTTAAAATTTAGTAAGATAAATGTTATTACAACTGTTATTCGTATTGGTAGCTATTATTTTAGGAGCTCGACTTGGTGGAATTGGATTGGGAGTGATGGGTGGTATAGGTTTAGCTATACTTACTTTCGTTTTTGGGTTAAAACCAACTGCTCCTCCTATAGATGTGATGTTAATGATTGCAGCTGTAATTTCTGCTGCTTCAGCTATGCAAGCTGCAGGTGGTCTTGATTATATGGTTAAGTTGGCCGAGAAACTTCTTAGAAAAAATCCGCAAAGAGTAACAATACTTAGTCCTTTAGTTACATATCTATTTACATTCCTTGCCGGTACAGGACATGTTGCATACTCTGTTCTTCCGGTTATTGCAGAGGTGGCTCGTGAGACAAAGATTCGTCCGGAACGTCCTCTTGGCATTGCTGTTATCGCATCTCAACAAGCTATTACGGCAAGTCCTATTTCAGCTGCAACAGTAGCTCTTTTAGGTCTGCTTTCGGGATACAATATGACTCTTTTTGATATATTGAAAATATCTATCCCTGCAACTCTGATAGGTGTATTGGTAGGTGCGTTATGTTCTATGCGAGTTGGTAAGGATCTTATGAAAGATGAAGAGTACTTGAAACGTCTTGAGATGAAGATGATAGAAGAGGGTGGAGTAAAGACAACTGATGTAAAAAACAAATTTAAAGCAAAAATATCGGTAATTATATTCATTGCTGCAACAATGCTGATTGTACTTTTTGGCTCATTGCCTTCACTTCGTCCATCTTTCGATGGAAAACCACTCGATATGCCTTCACTTATTGAGATGTTTATGTTGTGTGCAGCAGCAATTATTCTTTTAATTACTAAGACCGATGGTATAAAAGCTACTAAAGGAAGTGTTTTCCTAGCAGGTATGCAGGCTGTTATTGCCATTTTCGGTATTGCATGGATGGGTGATACATTTATTAATGGTAATATCACAGAATTAACTTTGTCGATTAAAGATGTGGTACAATCAATGCCTTGGCTCTTTGGATTGGCTCTATTTGTTATGTCAATTCTTCTTTATAGCCAGGCAGCTACTGTTAGA
>JAEZKJ010000153.1 GCA_023415545.1 Bacteroidota bacterium | reverse complement strand
TAGTTTCTGAACAGTTGGTAGGTTGCGGTTTTAATGAAATACTAAATAACTCGCTTACAGCTGCTGCATATTATGATAATTTGGAGTCATATAAGTCTGAAAACCTTGTTCGTTTAATGAATCCATTAAGTAATGATCTTAATGTGATGCGTCAAACACTTCTTTTTGGTGGTTTGGAAAGCATTGAGCATAATGTAAAACGTAAAAATGCTGACTTGAGATTCTTTGAGTTTGGTAATACATATTTCTTCAATGCTGAAAAGAGAAATGAACAGAAGGTACTTTCTCCATATTCTGAAGAGTATCATATGGCACTTTGGGTGACAGGTAAGAGAGTATCCAATTCATGGGCTCATGCTGATGAGGATAGTTCTGTTTATGAACTTAAAGCATATTTGTTTAATATATTTGCTCGTTTAGGTCTTAACATAAGCAATGTTGTTTTCGAAAACTTCTCTAACGACATATATTCAGTTGGTGTTAAAATTTTGACTCGTGGAGGAAAACTTGTTGCTACTTACGGTGTTATAACTAAGAAGATTCTGAAAGCTTTCGATCTTGACAATTGCGTATATTATGCTGAGATAAATTGGAATGAGTTGATGAAAGCTACTAAGAAATCGGAAGTTACTTTCAAAGAGTTGCCTAAGTTCCCAACAGTACGTCGTGACCTTGCACTTCTTGTTGATAAGAGTGTACAGTTTGCAGATATCGAGAAGATTGCTTACGAGTCGGAAAGAAAGTTACTAAAGAGTGTAGAGCTATTTGATGTTTACGAAGGTAAAAATCTTGAACCAGGAAAGAAGAGTTATGCTGTATGTTTCATTCTTCAAGATGAGAATGCTACACTCAATGACAAGCAAATTGATAAGATTATGTCTAAGCTTATTACAAATATTCAGAATAAGCTTGATGCAAAACTAAGATAATAATTTAACAAAAATATATTTTCCCATGGGAAGAGCATTTGAATATAGAAAAGCTACAAAGCTTAAAAGATGGGGCAACATGGCCCGTACATTTACTAGAATAGGTAAACAAATTGCTATGGCAGTAAAATCTGGTGGCCCAGATCCTGAAAATAATCCTTCACTTCGTGCTATTATCGCCAATGCTAAGCGCGAGAATATGCCTAAGGATAACATAGAGCGTGCTATCAAAAATGCTATGGGTAAAGACCAGAGTGAATACAAGGAGATGAACTACGAAGGATACGGTCCTTTTGGTGTTGCTATCTTTGTTGAAACTGCTACTGATAACACAACTCGTACTGTTGCTAACGTACGTAGCGTTTTCAACAAGTTTGGTGGTAGCCTTGGTACTTCAGGTAGCCTTGATTTTATCTTCACTTGGAAATCAATGTTCACTTTCACTAAGAAAGATGGACTTGATATGGATGAACTTATCCTTGAACTTATTGACTACGGAGTAGAAGATGAGTATGATGAAGAGGATAATGAAATTACAATATATGGTGATCCAAAATCATTCTCTCAGATTCAAAAATATCTTGAAGATAATGGATTTGAAGTAACTGGTTCTGAATTTACTAGAATTCCTAATGATCTTAAAGATGTAACCGACGAGCAGAGAGCTACTCTTGAGAAAATGATTGAAAAACTTGAGGACGACGAGGACGTTCAAAATGTATATTCAAATTTGCGCCCTTCAGAAGAGAGTGAAGAGTAATGAATATTACATACAAAACAGAAGGAACTTGTAGTAGCGTTATTGAACTTGAAATAGAAGACAATATTATTACAAGTGTCTATTTCTGGGGAGGTTGCAACGGAAATCTCCAAGGAATTAGTAGACTTGTTAAAGGAATGAAGGTGGATGATGTAATATCACGTCTTGAAGGCATAAAATGTGGACGACGTTCAACTTCTTGTCCTGATCAACTCTGTAAAGCTTTGCGAGAGATTAAAAGATAGACTATTTTATCTATAAAATATAAAAGAGAGGTTAGATTTGTATCTAACTTCTCTTTTTTTATAAATTCTTATTTAACTTTGCTTTAATTGATAAATTAATACTAAAATGAAAAACATTATTCAAAAACTTTCTGCTCGTATAATGAGTACTATAGTTTTTTTGCTATTTACCTCTATGACTTATGCAATTAATCCTATACTACCTTTATGGGAACATATTCCTGATGGTGAACCATATGTGTTCGAGGACCCTGATAATCCGGGAAAGTATAGAGTTTATATTTATGGCTCACACGACTCGATGATTACTGAATATTGTGGACGTGAACAGGTGGTTTGGTCTGCTCCTGTAGATGATTTAAATAATTGGAGGTATGACGGAGTGATATTTGAGTCAAAATATGGGGCCGATGGTAAACTTCTAAATGTTGGTGGTGTAAATGATATTCTTTATGCTCCTGATGTTACTATGACTGTTGACAAAAACAACAAGAAAACTTATTGGCTCTATCCTAATAATCAGAGTGGTGGACGAAATGGTATGATTGCTAAATCCGATCGTCCTGATGGACCTTTTCAGGTTTGCAATTGGAGTGATAAAAATCCTAAACTTTCAGATGGAGTTTTGCAATTCGACCCGGCTGTATTTGTTGATGATGATGGACGTGTGTATGGATATTGGGGCTTTGAGAAATCATATGGTGCCGAGCTAGATCCAAAAACAATGGCTACTGTAAAACCAAAAACAAAAGTTGTAGAGAATTTAATTTCTGCCCGTGATCAAGATGGTGAGTTTCGATTTTTTGAAGCTTCATCTATGCGAAAGATTAAAGATAAATATGTACTAATATATAGCCGTTGGACAAAAAATGGAGAATTTGGTCTTCCTGAAACAAATTATACTTTAGCTTACGCTTATAGTGATAATCCTCTTGGTCCATTTAAATATGGTGGGACAATTATTGACGGACGTGCTCGAGCAAAAGCTGCCGATGGCTCTACTATAGCAACTGCTACTCCAAATGGCAATACTCATGGAAGTATTGTTGAGATTGATGGTAAATGGTGGGTTTTCTATCATCGCCAGTCAGGTAATGATGAGTTTGGACGTCAAGCTATGGTTGCTCCAATTGAAGTAAATGTGCAAGAAGGTAAAGGAGGTAAAGTTTTTATTTCTGAGGGTGAATATACATCAGAAGGTTTTGAAACTGAAGGTCTTAATTTACTTAAGCAATATCCTGCTGCCATTGCATGTTATTACACCGGACCTACACCTGCATATGCTCAATATCCCAAGGTTATTTACTCGGGTCCATATATGTTTTCAACTTATTATAATGGTGATCCAAAAAATGCACCATCTGATTTAGAACTTAAAAGTAGCCCTGTTGTCAACAACACCAATGGTTCAATATTGGGATATAAATATTTCAATTTTGATAGCGCTGAAGGAATGGATAAATTACAATTCTTTGCTGAATTAATGCCTCGTGGTATTGATGGTATAATAGATATTATGGTAGGTGCTCCATCCGAGCAATCGGGTGGCATAAAACTTGGTAGTTTTACTATCAGCAAATCCGATCCTTTAATGATACAGAGGAAATATACTGTTTTAAAAGGAGTAGGGAAGATAAAACGTAAACAACCAATGTTTTTCATCTTTTCTTCGAACACGCCGGATATCTCTATTTGCGATCTTTACTCTTTTGGTATGGCAAAATAGTAATATTATATATAAAAAATTAGAGGACATTTTCATAAGAAAATGTCCTCAATTTTTTTAAAAACAAACGCCTTTGTTTCGATTTGTATCTACTTTCACAAGTAAATACTAATTCTTAATCTTAAATCTATTACTATGAAAAACACAATTATATAACAATCATAATCATATAATTGTTTATTCATAGCAATATTATTTTTTACTAATTATTTTTTTTAACATAATAGACTATCTTCTACAAAGTTTTTTAAAGTCACAATAAGTACACTTTTCTTCAATATCACATTGTGTGAAGTCAATATCTTGATTGAAAATTTCTTGAAGAAGTCTATTCAATCTCTCTCTAAATTCCTCTTCATATCTTGAGAAATCATCAATAATATCCTTAACCTTATATGCTTCTCCCATTTGAATTATTGGAGAATAATTATTTGAGGCCGCTTTGTGTATATATAGTAATGATGGTGCTACCTTATCACTCTGTATTTTACACATGATAGATGCGTATAAGAATGTTTGGAAAATGTATCCCGAACGTTTTTTATCGGGTGTGAAAAGCGATTCAATATCTTTAGGTATTGTAGGATCACCTCCTGTTTTATAATCAACAATTCTTAACGTACCATCTTTAGAGTCTAGTCGGTCAATAATACCACCTATAGAACTTTTAATTGTTCCATTTTTTGTTTCAATATATATATCTTCAGTGACACTCTTTTCACTACCAACAAATGTGAAAGGAGCATAGTTTAAATCATGTTTCAACAGCTGATTTATATATCTAAAAATTACCTCAGCATTGATTAATTGGATGCCGTTATATTCAGGCTTTTCATCCTTTGGAACATTAAAGAAAAGCTCTTTGAAAGCGTTGTCAATATATTGTCGGATAATAATGTCATGCTTAAGAAGTCTCTCTAACTCCTCTTTATTTATCACTTTTTTATGTTGCGTGAGGTCATTGTATATCGTCTCGGCTACTCTGTGGAATATACTTCCGAACGTTGCAGAATCGATTTCAGAACTTACTTCATCGGGTACATTAAGTTTTGCCACATATTTAAAGTAGAACTTTAGTGAACAATCCAAATATGTATTCAATGCAGATGGAGAAAAACGTGCTCTTATATTTCTATTTTTATCATATACACTATATAACCTATCCATAACAGATTGATCTTTCTTTATTGTAATAGGTTTTATAGAGATAGGTGATTGCTCGGCTTCCAGACTTTCTCTAATTATAGGATAATCATAATCAACAAGCATCTGTAACATAAACCTGCTCCATTCTCCTTTGTTTAATCCATCGGAAGTATTGTTATAGAGAAGAGTAATTTTCTCTGCTCTTTGAAGTAAACGGTAGAAATAGAATGCATAAATCGACATTTTATGCTCCATTGTAGTCATACCAAAAGCTTTTCTTAGGTTATATGGTATAAACGAAGCATTTCCACTCTCTTTTGGCAGATTACCTTCATTAACCGATAACATAATAATGTTTTTGAAATCAAGATTTCTGGTTTCAAGAACACCCATAACTTGAAGTCCTATAGCCGGTTCACCATGGAAAGGAATATTAGTAGCTGTGAAGACTCGCAAGACAAGCTTGCTAAAAGTTTCTGGCTTTATTACTAGATCTTTATTCTCGATAAGAGTGCTGAATCTTGAAAGTATAGTATATGCTTGGAATAAAGACTCTCTATACAATTGAGTAAGAGGATCATCTTCACCATCTTTGTTTTTATATAATAATGCAATTTCTGTTATTGCACTATTCATCCTCTTGCACATAGCCAGATTATCACTGACAGGAGAGAATATAAGGTTTAGAAAATCATCCTGTTTCAGCTCACTAGGAAGAGGATAGAAGCGATTATTTTTGGTTAACTTCTCCTCTAGTTTTATTGATTGTTCTGAAATTTCCCTTGTGTAGGGATGTTTTAAAAGTTTAATAATATGCTTATAAGCATACCTACCACTCTCGCTATTGTATCCTTGAACATGAGCTTCTATTAAAGATGTGATGAAACTGAATATAGGAGTTTGTGAAAGTGGAAATCCCATTGTAACGTTCACATGTTCCACATTATCAGGAAGTGAGTGAATAACAGGTTGCAAAAGAGCTTCATTGCATAGTACAACTGCAGTCTCTTTCTCTACCTCACTTTTATTCTCACGAAGCCATTGTGGAAGATATCTTGCTTGAGCATTTTCGGTAGGTGCAGAAATGTATCTTATCTCTTTAGGCTTTGAAAAGGAGTTAAAATTTGAAGGACTCAATGGAGATGGAAATTCTAAAAGATTTCTCTTTATGAAAATGCCCGCTTCATTATACTTGTCCATATAATATTTATCATAATCCCAATAGAAAAGAGCTTTTCCGGCATCACGAAGTTTGACAAATAGATTATGCTCTACTTTACTCAATACGTTGAAACCTATGAATACATAAGTATCGTAATGCATATTATTTGCATCGATTTTCTCTATAGCATCACGATACAACATACCCTCGTAAGCTATATTTTGACTCTTTAATCTATCTCTGAATTGAGGATATATCATACCTATAGCACTCCAAATAGAGATAAACTTCTCCTTTAACAGTGTCTTTTTCTCAATCGAGAAGTTCATGAAGAATTGCTTTATTGCCTCCTCCTGTTCAGGCTCAAGGAAACTGAAATCATCCAAATCCTTTAACTGCTCTAAGTTTGTAAACAGTTTAGCCGAGTCAACAAGATTCTTATCTACATCATCAAAGTCGCCAATAAGCATCTCACCCCATGAATAAAAATCATCAAGGGGTTCATTGCTTCCTGTTAATTCAATATATACTTTATAAAGTTCACATACCAGCTTCATAGAGTCACCAAACTCCAAATTACTTAGTTCTTTGAATAACTCTTTGATACTTACATATGTAGGTGACCAAATAGGTGTGTCGGAACACGAAGCAAGATAATCATTGAAGAATAGTCCTGCTCGTTTATTTGGGAACACTATAGCAACGTTATCAAGTTTACCATTTGTGCGGTTATATAAATCTTCGGCTACAAGTTTAAGAAAACTATCCATATCAATATTTTATCTCTTGAATTTCATTATTATATACATACCACAGATATCCTTTAATATTCGGATATCCCATTTTTTCAAGTAACTCCATATAATCCCTTACCTGTCGTTGGTAAGACTCTTTAGGAGAAGCAAATTTAAAGTCGACTACAACGACCTCATCATCCTTCATCATTACTCTATCAGGACGTTTTGTCTTAGTCTTACCATTCTCTTTATAAATGATAGTACACTCATTGTAAAGTTTCCATTGTGGTGAATACCACTGCTCAACGATAGGGTTTTTCATTGCCCACTGAGTGAATTTTGCAATCTTTCCTTCATCTTCTACTGATTCGATTACACCTTCAAATCTTAACCTTTCAATAGCTTTTGGAATATCGTCGATAGTATTAATACACGAGAAGAGCTTATGAAGAAGTTGTCCACGTTGTATAAAACCATCTTCATCGCCATCAATAAACTCAGCTGATTTATTGGATTGTTGGAAATCGATCTTTGTATCCATACTCTCCATAATTAGAGGGAGTTGAACAGGAGTGATAAGAAGTCGGTTTGTTGTCAACGACTTTTCACTCTTTGCCGGTATAAATAGTTCGTTTACCTCATAAACTCTATCATCACCCTCTTCATTTGAAACAACAAGATCAATGCTTTTACCTTTTTTATGTTCCAATCTTTCCATTGTTTCACTCAAAAGATAAGATATAGTACCTTTTCTATCACTATTACCCCAAATGATGAGATTATTCTTTGCACGTGTAAATGCTACATAAAGAATATTGAGGTTGTCTATCCAAAGTTGTAATTTCTCATCAATATAATCTTTTTTATAAATTGATTCTCCCATAGTAGGGGAGTAGTTTATGGGTACAATATCCAAAGCGTTGAATGGAGCTTGAGTTGGTTCACACCAAATAACATTATTGTTTGTCTCATTCTCCATTTTCCAGTCACAGAAAGGTATTAGTACAGTGTGGTACTCCAAACCTTTTGATTTATGAACAGAAAGAATTCTTATTCCTTCCATATCACCCGAAGGAATAGTTTTTGATGACAATTTTTCATCCCAATAGGTTAGGAAAGAGGTGAGATCGGATGAATTATCTTGTAGATAATTAATTACGGAGTCAAAGAACGAGCATAAATATGCGCTCTGTTTCTCTATTTTATCAAGGCTGAATAGAAGATATATATTCTCAATAAGTTCATAAAGCGGCATCATACTTAACTTCTCCTTTTGAGAAACGAATTCTTCCGGAAGATACTCGTCGATGTCACTTAAAAGTATTGCGTTAGTCTCAACATCATTTTTTAGTATATCATGTTGATAGGTTATGGCAAGTTGAGCTTTGGCTACAGAATTTTCAGGATTAATTAAATAATCTATTGCATCAATAATAAGTGATATTGATAGTGATGCATCTAAGCGGAAAGCTTCATCGGATATAATTTTGTATGGAGTGTTTTTGTCAAAGAAGTCTGCTATAATAGGTATATTCTTGTTCTTGCGTACAAGTATAGCTATCTGTTCTTGATCAATACCCGAATCAATAAGTTGTTTAACTTGCCCTGCTAGTTCACTCAAAGTATTCTCCTCATAACTTATATCCTCTTTCTTGGATAGAAATGACACTTTTACATATCCACTTTTTGGATTGTTTGCAATCAACTGACTAACATCTTCATATGCTTCAGTAAGCTCTACACATTCATTGCCTGTATCGGCTTTATATTCCTCTTTTAATATTTCACATGCTTGATTAAATAGCTCATTATTGAATGCTATAATGTTTCCCGAACTTCTTCTATTAGTTTTTAAATTCTTTAGTTCGATAGGGAAGGACTCTATGCTATTTTTCAGATTGTTCAATATACCCCAGTCACCACTTCGCCATCTATATATAGACTGCTTCACATCACCAACAATAAGACTGTTGAAGCCTTGTGAAAGACCTTCAAGAAGAAGTAGACGGAAGTTCCCCCATTGCATTCGTGATGTGTCCTGGAACTCATCAATCATAACATGATTAATATTGCTTCCCAATTTCTCGAATACAAATGATGGATCATCCTTATTAACCAATTTATGTAAAAGTGCATTAGTATCACTTAGCAAAAACCTGTTTTTTTTATGGTTCTCTTCTCTTACCTCTCTATCTATATATGAAAGTAGACGTACATTATTGGCATATTTCAATGATAAAATGCATGAGTTTATAATCATAGCATTCTTTTTTCTGAAATTTTCTGCCTCTATAAGCAGAGGTCTTAGTTCAGATTCAACCAATGATATAATCTCATCTTTTCGTTTATTAGTTTTTGCAACCCATTCATTGCCATCTTCAAGGCATTTCTGAACAGTTACATTTACTATATCGCTACCATACTTACCTTCGCTTAGCTTGCGGAAGTAACTTGGTATGCCTCCTTTTCCTCTCTTGAATTCCTCTTCGCTTAGTCCATTCATTTCAAGGACCCCAAAGAATTGTTCGGCAAAACTTTTAATTTGTGAATCCGCTTCGTTAAGGATTTCAGTAAGTTCTTTTCTATATGTAGATATAAATTCTTTATCCTCTAATTTCTTTCTAAGATTTTCTCCCTTTTCAATAAAGGTTTCGTTGAATATATGATTTCCAAATTCTTTTATCTCTTTATCTATCTTCCACCTTTTATCATCAGAAATTTTCTCTTGGATATAGTCCAGTAGCCAATAAAGAACAGGCGATTGCCTGTCAAGTTTTTCCATCATTATATCTACGGCATCGTCCAAAACTGATTTTTGATCAAGTTCAATGTTTAGGTTAGCTCCAAGATCTAATTCTCGTGCCATGTTTCGCATTACCGATTGAAAAAATGAGTCTATTGTTTCTACTCGGAAGCGACTATAGTCGTGTATCATAAGGTTCAGTGCTTCACCTGCTCTTTTTCTTATCTCTCCATCCTGCAGTGAAGTCTCCTCTTTTATTTTATCCAAATAGGCTTTTGAATCTTTATCACCTGTCCATATACCATATAGTTGGCTGAGAATTCTCTCTTTCATTTCGGCAGTAGCTTTATTTGTGAAAGTAACAGCCAAAATATTTCTATATGCTGTTGGGTTAGCAACCAACAGTTTAATGTATTCTACGGCAAGGGTAAAGGTTTTACCTGAACCTGCAGAAGCTTTATATACGAATAGTTGTGGATTATTGATCATCATGTTATGTTTCTTATTACAAAGAAAACATAAAGTGATGAAGAATACAATCAATAGGAGCTATTAAAAGAAAGAATATTTACTTTATTATCATGTTATAATAAAAAAAAGATAGTGACTATAGGGTCACTATCTAATAATATATTCAATCATTTATGTCAAAAAACGAAGGTGTTATGCTAACCTCTTGATCACTAACATTTATATTATTTACTAATTCACCGGATGAAGAAAATACAAGATCATTTGTTTGTGAACTATTGTCTTGATTTACTTTTATAATAAACATTTCTTCCTTATCAGGGAATGTAACCCAATATACGTTGAGGACATTCCATTGAGAATATTGAGTAAAAGTATAAGCATTGTATACATCGGGTGGAAGCTCATCTGTAGTTAAAATATCAAGAACACTCATTACCCATTCAGCTTGTTTATTCAACCAAACTTTCATTTCAAATGCATTGTGGTCAAACAGGGCAACTTTATAATCTCCTTTTTTCTCCCAATCAATCTGTTTAGCATCAGGATATAGTTTTAATACTTCACTTTTGTATATGTTTTTAGACTGAGCACTGCTAAGTGTAAATAGAAATAGAAGAATAGTGAAAAATGCATACTTACTTTTCATGATAGTGTAGAATTTGTTTTATAATTAATCAACGTATATTATTACTTTTTGTTTTTTCACAATATGAAAGTATATGCAACTATTTTCTATTTTAGGAAAGTTTAATTATTAAGTTAAAATATTGATGTTTTTTCAGAAGTCATATTTTTAAAGTATAATCCCTGCATGAATTGATGTGAGCTCCAAAAGTAAAAAATAAACTTTTGGTCGTCATATCAAATGAATCAAGCAGGGATTATTTTTTTAAGGATTGGACTCTTTAGTCATCCTCTTAATATGTGTGTTTAAAATAGGATTAATAGAAGAGTTGTTCACTTGAAATAGGAGTGAACTTTTTCTCTCCAGCTTTCTTTATTTTCACAGAACCATCATTCCAAAGTGAAGGCCAACCTCCAATGATGTGTCCAAGAATAACCACTTTTATTTCATGAAGACCTTTTTCTAAAGCCATAGATGAGTTTTTACGAGAGAATCGTTTCACTTCACCTTCGTTATTGATAAGAAGTTTACCATCTATCCATACTTGCTCATTATCAGAAGTGAAGTAGTAAATGCCATCTTCGGGAATGTTTACGTAACCTGTAGCAATTGCACTATATTGTTCAACACCACGCATGCTTTCGGAAGTTTGTACTTGTGAACTAATCTCTTTAAGATTTTTTATTCTCATCTCTTTCCACTCTTTAGCATTCTCAAGTTCACTAGTCTTGAAGTAAGTTCCCATGGTCATCTTCATGTTTAGACCATTACCTTCTGTTTTAATATTTGATGCAGGAGATAACTTCTGTTTTTCAACTGTGATAGTACGAGTAGGACCCATTTTACCTGAAGGCAAAAGAGTGCGGATTTTCAATGTGGTTGACTCTTTAATATTGATAGGAGTATTGTATTTTGTTGATCTTACGTTTGGTTCGGTACCATCAAGCGTATAAACCATATCGTATGGACGAGTAGTTGTAAATTCCAAATCTACATTGTCAGTGAAAGCAACAAAATTGCATGAACCATTTGGCTGTTCAGGATATGGAATATGGTAGTTAATGCCATGTTTATCTAAACGTACTAGTGCATTATTTAATCTTCTTTCAAAATCCTTATAATCCTTGTTATCAAGTTCACTCCATGCTATCTCGGAAACAGCAAGTAGACGTGGATACATTCTATACTCCATAATGTCGGTATTATACATATACTCGGACCAGTTGTTGCATTGTACTCCTTTTACGAAATGTTCTTTATTCATCAATTTCAGAGTATCAGGAACAGGGTTGTATCCATAAACCTTTTCTAAGGTAGTGTACCCACCAATAGCAACAGGTTCGTTGTTTGGATCACCTTGGAAGGTATCAAGATACATACCGTTTCCGGCAGGTGTCATGATAACATCGTGATTCTGCAAAGCTGCCTCTATACCACCTTGCTCACCTCTCCATGACATTACAGTGGCATTAGGGCTCAATCCACCTTCAAGAATCTCATCCCATCCAATTATTTTCTTACCATATTTAGCAAGAACCTTTTCCATTCTTCCAATCACATAACTTTGAAGACGTTCCTCAGCAGTATGTTTATCATCACCTTGTAAGTTCTCCGTTTGAATACGTGCTTGACATTTATCACAAGCTTTCCAACTTGATTTTGGACACTCATCTCCACCAATATGATAATATGTTGAAGGGAAAAGAGTTACCAGCTCTTTAATGACGTCCTCAAGGAATACAAACATATCTTCCTTACCGGGACACATAACAATATCTTCAACTCCCCAAATAACTCTAGGAGTGATCTCTTCACCTTTACATGACAAGTGAGGATATGCAGAAATTGCTGCTAATTCATGTCCGGGAATCTCCAGTTCAGGGATTACTGTGATGAATCTATCGGCAGCATATTTAACTATATCTTTAATTTCTTCTTGAGTATAATAACCTTTATATTCTGTTCCTTCACCTTCTATTCTTTTAGAACCTATTTCTGTAAGTTTAGGATATTTTTTTATCTCTATTCTCCATCCTTGGTCTTCTGTAAGGTGAAAATGCATAGTGTTCATCTTGAAAAGTGCCATTACATCCAATTGTTTCTTCACATTTTCAACTGGAATAAAATGTCGACAAGGATCAAGCATAACACCACGATATTCAAATCGTGGTGTATCATTGATCGTCACACAAGGAGCACTCCAATCGATATTGGCAAGTTTAACATTGCTCTCTACCTCTGCAGGAAGAAGTTGCATGAAACTTTGCATACCATAGAATAGTCCTTTGGGAGTCTTTGCCAAAACTTTTACACCTTTTGCTGTTACTGAGAGTTTATACTGGTCATCTTTGTAATCTAAAGCAGGGTTCATGATAAGCGAAATATTACCTTTTTTCGCCTTTTCTGTAATATTGAAATCATACCCTGTAGATACATGTAACCTTGATGCAAACAACTCGGCAACAAGTTTTGCTTCAGGTGTGTTGGCGTATATCGTGTTTGTTTGTGTTAGCTTGAATTTCCCTTTTTCTTTCTTCACCGATGTAGGCATAGGAATAATGTTGATGTCGTTGTTCATAGAACATTGGTGTGTGCCTATTTGCGCATTCGAACTTACCACACCTAGTGTGAAAGCGGCACATACCATCAAAACAAATTTTTTCATAATTTAATTATTGTAATTATAAAGGTTATTAATGTAGCACAACAGCTACTAAAGTATTTAAATGTGGTGCAATATAATGATATTATTGATATGAGCAAAATATTTAATTATCAGCTAAAAATATAATAAAATTATTTAGTATAATGGATACGAATATTATACATTTTTTAATCTGTAAGTGTATTTAATTAATTATATAAAAAGAAACAAATTATAATCTATTGTCAATAAACTGATTTATATATCTGCTGTTGTAATAATGAAAGATTATTTTTTTCTATTTGAATCTTGGCTATTAATGTGTAATTTTGTTCTATTAATTATCGATTATGCTTATATATAATACAACTTATCAAATCGAGATAGATGACGCTCGTAATTTTGTAATATGGCTCAATGAGTCGTACATTCCCTCTGTAATTGAAAATGGGATATTAAAGAATCCAAGACTTTGTCAGTTATTAAGTCATAAAGAGCCTGATAGTGAGTGTTTTTCATTGCAATGGGAGGTTGAAAATTCAGCGGAGTTGCATAAATGGCATACCGAACAGGGTATGGCTCTAAATGAAGAGATGTTGAAAATATTTAAAAATAAAGTTGTAGGTTTTCCTACTTTAATGGAGGTTATAAGGTGATTAAACCTGTAAAGGAGAAGATCATATTAGGAATTGACCCAGGAACCACTATAATGGGGTATGGTTTAATTGAGGTTAATGGTGTTATACCAAAGGTTATTACCATGGGAGTAATTGATTTAAGAAAGTTTGAAGATCAATACCTCAAATTGGGAAGAATACTTGAAGGTGTAACAAGGATTATAGATGCATATCATCCTGACGAAATGGCTATTGAAGCACCCTTCTTTGGGAAAAATGTACAGTCGATGTTAAAATTAGGAAGAGCTCAAGGAGTAGCTATCTCTGCAGCCATAAACCGTCAAATACCTATTACCGAATATGCACCATTGAAAATTAAGATGGCTATCACAGGTAATGGAAAAGCTAGTAAAGAACAGGTAGCTGATATGTTACAAAGAATGCTTAAAATACCCCAGGATCAAATGCTTCCATTTATGGATGCTACCGATGGACTGGCTGCTGCCTATTGTCATTTCCTTCAGATGGGTAAACCTATAACAGAGAAAGGATATTCAAGTTGGAAAGACTTTATTAGAAAAAATCCGGATAAAGTATCAAAATAAATAGTAAGGCTCTGATAATGCTTATGTTATCAGAGCCTTATTATTTTATTTCATTTCAAAACTTATATCCTAGATTTATATATACACTAAATTCATTATTGTGGTTTGCATAGTTTATTGACCCTTCAAGTGGACCAAAAATGCTATCTATTCCATAACCAATACCACATCCAAACATTGTTTTTGAATTGAATAAATCCTTCATTTTATTACCATTAAAGGCATAATTTGTTGTGAATGACAGATAATGTATGCTACCCATTTTTTGTCTAAACTTCAACGCACCAATAAGAAGAGCATTGTCCATTATCTCGATATTATTAATTCCTATGAAAGGTAGTTGTTGTTGAAGATATTTTTCCGACACGTCTCCGCCCATGGCATTCATTTTTGAATATGGTATATTATTACCTATAAGTATTCTTGCTCCAATAAATGGCAATATTGAGAAACGACGAGTTACAGGAATTACAGATTCGAATGTTCCTTCAACTGATGAAAATGGTGATCCACCATCATAACGAATAAAATTATCAGTATAAAGATGATACGAACCTTTTGTAGATACTCCTTTTGATGGGAAATAGGCTTTATCGAATGTATCGTAACGTAATTTTATAAAGTAGTCGAGAAAATGTTCATTAGCAAGATTAAATGCCTCTTTACCACCTACAAAAAGTGCTTTACTATAGTCGTAAAGTTCATAACGAATGCCTGCTGTAAACTTGATATCTCGCTTCCATAAATCGGTAAATGATGCCTCTACACTATGATATCTAAAGGTAGAGTTATACAATTTAGAACCATTTTTAAAGAAGTTTATATCATTATATCTAAATATATACGAGAAATTGTAATATTTCAATGGTGCAGGTTCTATAGCATAATCTATTTTAGCACCGGCAATTTTACCTAACCTTGCAGTTAATGAAAGAGCAGTAGGAGTTTTAGTATTAAAGTTATTTGTAAAATTAATCAAGATACTTGCGATATCTTCCGAGTCAAATCTTACACCCAAATTAACCATTTTTTTATGTCGTTTGGTGATGGTGAAAACAAGATCATAACCTCCTTCTTCCGATTTAGGAAGAGAGAATGTAGCACTCGAATAACCCATATTGGCACAAATCATAGTTGCTGCTTTTTCAATGTCTCGGATACTTAATTCAGAATCCTCTTTAAGTTTACACTCTTTTATTAACCATTTTCTCTCTCTTCCAAAATAGCCATCAAAAATTATTTTTCTGACAAATACTTTTCTGTCAGGTGAATATGGATACTCTATTTTTTTTGCTGGAATATATGTACTATCAAGTCCAAGAGTCTTTTTTAATTCATATAAAGCTTCAATCTGTTTGTTACTGGCTTCTCTACCTCTACGTATCAAAGTATCTATAGCTTCATTATTAAAACTAGCTGCAGAATAGCCTTTAACATCAACTTTTATTACTACGTTACTCTCTTTAAGGTTCTTCTTGTACATATCTTCACCCATAAGGTTTATTAGTTGTCCAAGGATACTTGGAGCAGTTTCAAGTTCCGAAGCAGGCTTTAAATCACTCTGTACATCAATACCAATTATATAATCGGCTCCCATTGCTTTAGCAACGTTAACA
Organism: Bacteroidota bacterium; assembly: GCA_023415545.1. Lineage (GTDB taxonomy): Bacteria > Bacteroidota > Bacteroidia > Bacteroidales > Bacteroidaceae > Phocaeicola. The sequence continues at coordinate 9,012 of JAEZKJ010000153.1, read as the reverse complement.
GGGTAATTGTTTACTACACCACCATCAACTAATACCATACTGTCCATTCTCACAGGGGTAAATACACCAGGTATAGCCATACTTGCTCTCATTGCCTGTGAAAGAATACCGCTATGGAAGTTAACCTCTTTACCTGTTACTATGTTATCGGAAACGCAGGCAAATGGAGTAGGAAGTGTATTAAAATCAATAGAGTCATGATAACCGATAGTCAATTCGCTGAATAAATTATTTAGATTTTGTCCCTTTATAAGTCCTCCTGCTTGTTGTAACCTCATCTTTTCGCCAAAAGGAACTGAAATAATATATTTTTCATCAGCTTCTCTTTCCTGCATATTTTGATATGCACGAGGAATTCTGTCGCTAAGAAGTAGTGACCAATTTTGAATTCTTACCATGCTATCCAACTGTTCAGGCGAGTATCCTATTGATGAAAGGCCACCAATGATTGCTCCCATACTTGTTCCAACGTAATAATCGATAGGTATTCCTACCTTTTTTACCACCTCAAGAGCTCCAATATGAGCCATACCTTTAGCTCCACCACCACTTAGAACAACAGCAACGGTTGGTCTTTTAGCCTTTTGCGCAAAACTTATGTTTGTTGAACAGCAAATAAAAGCTAAAATTATAAGTGAAACCAATAGATTTCTTTTTTGCATAATTTTAATTAAGGATATAAAGTAAACACACAATTGCAAATTAAGTTCTAAAAATGTTATATTAAAAATAATCGGTTAAATTGAACTTTTAATGTGAACTATTGGATATTTTCTCTATAGAGTAGGGAGCATTTTTCCTTAATATAAGTTTATGGTCAATAACGCTAGGTAACTCATCTTGATAATGAGTTACAAATATTAAAGTTTTGTTTTTTCTTTTGCAGAAAGCTTCAATGATATTTTTCACCATAACCCTATTATTATTGTCTAAACCATGAAAAGGTTCATCTAAAATTAGTAGTTGCGGGTCTTTAACAAAAGCTCTAGCTAAAAGAATAAGTCTCTGTTCACCACTAGACAGTTGTAAAAAGTTGGCATCTTTTAAATGCTCAATACCAAAAATATCCATCCACCATAGGCAAATATCTCTTTGCTCAGGACGAGGTCTTACATAAAGTCCCACCGAGTCATGAAGTCCACTTGCAACAACGTCGATAGCAGGTATATTCTTCAAATAAGCTCTATGCATCTCAGGACTCACATAACCTATATGTTTTTTAATATCCCATATACTTTCGCCCGAGCCTCTTTTGTATCCAAATAGTGAGATGTCACAAGCATAACTCTGAGGATTGTCAGCACATACTAAGCTCAAAAGGGTAGATTTCCCTGATCCATTCTCTCCCATAAGTGCCCATCTATCTCCATTATCAACCTGCCAATTTAGCTCTTTAAGTATTATTCTATCACCATATTTTATAGATACATTATTTAATTTAACTATCTCATTATTGTGATATTCACTATTGGTGTATGGTAAATTAATTATTTTATCCTCTTTATAATTATCCAAAATATTGATGTGTTCTTTCTTCGATAAAAACTCATTTATCTCCACTTTTTCACCACACACTTTATCTTTTACCTCAACTACATGAGTTATGAACTGAGGAATTTCGTCTGTTTTTGATAGTACAAGTATAATTTGTAAAGAGGTTAATTTAATAAGATCATTTAATAGGTCGTGCAATAGATTGCGAGTCTTAGCATCGAGTCCTATGAAAGGATTGTCCATTATTAATACTCTCGGATTTGAAAGTAGTGTTTTGGTAAGTTGGTATTTTCGCATCTCACCACTTGAGAGTAAAAGGATATTTTTATCTAATATATCATAAATGCGAAAAAGATTATACAAAGTCTCTTTTAGTTCATTATTACAACTTTTGGGAAGGAGATCTCGTATTAGAGGTGTGTTATCATTGTCCTGTGAGTTCCATCGTTGTTGATAGTAGTAATTATTATCAGCATCACCATATGAGTCACGGAATGTTATATATTTTATATTATCAAAAGCCATTTGTGATGTTGAAGGGTAGAAATCATATTCAACCTCGTTTCTTAGTAGTGGATACTTCCCTGTAATTATATCTATCAAAATAGATTTTCCAGCACCATTATTACCTACAATGGCAATATTCTCACTTTCACAAAGTGTGAAATTAACAGCTTCTTTCATTCTGAAAGAAGGATGTCGTGTTATTCCGTTCTCAATTTTTATTATGTTTCTCATCACGAATCAGTTTTTTATCAACTCTTTGCAAAGATATTAAACATCTCCATTTTGAACTCTATAATATTACAAAATGAAAATATTATTGTACATTTGTGATAAACAGCAAACAAAATTCTAAAGTGTAGATATGAGTCGAACATCTTTTTCTGCTCCATTTCTTTCAATGTTGTTCATTGTGTTATGCTCTCTATTTTCCTGTAATCGTCCTTCAAAAGATATAGAGAGAGCCAAGGTTGATTCATTGAACAACTGGTCATATCGTATGCACTATAAAGATCTTAATAAATCGTATAACGCCGCTAAAGAGGCATACAATTTATCATCCAACTATCCATCGGGAAGAGCAGAAGCTTTAAACAATTTGGGCTTTGTGAAATTTATGAAGATGGATTTTGAACAGTCTGAAAAACTTTCAAAGCAGGTATATAATGAGAGCACTAATGAGATAGAAAATTTGATTGCTGATATAAATTTGATGAAGATCTATCAACGTAGTGCTATGAATAAAGAGTTTTATGACTATAGAAACAGTGCATTACGTCGCTTTAAAAGAATAGATGATGATATCGATAATATCACCTCAAAACATGATATTGATAGACTTAATTATGCTCGTTCGGAGTTTTATATAACATCATCTATTTATTACTACTACTTACAACAGGATGAGTTGGCAATAGAATCTATTAACAAGATAAAAGCTGACAATATTCTTTCACTCGATACAGCTCAATACCTATATTACAACTATATGATAGGGTCGGGTGGACTTTATGAGGCAAATAATGAAGAGGATGTTGTTGTTGGTGAGTTTACTCATTTAATAAACTGTTTTAAGCTAAGCAGTGATAAAGGCTATACATATTTTGAGGCAAACTCATCACAAGCTATTGCTGAACTTCTTAAAAATAAGAAGAATTATGATATTATCATGAAGAGAGATCCCGGTCTTATCCGTTTGATAAACCGTGATAGTCTTTCATGGCAAGATCTTACCTTGGACTTTGCTACCGAGGCTTTAGAGCTATTTAAAAAATATGGCGATTGGTACCAAATTTCAGGATCTTATAGAACACTTGCCTCTTACTATAATGAAATAGGAGAGTATGAAAAAGGTCTGGAGAATCTCTCTACAGCTTTAAACTATGTGAATAAACATCACAAGCAGTATTATCATAGAAATGATAGCACTGATAGTTCTGATAGATTGAGTACATACATCCCAATGGATACCACTTCAATTGAGTTGAAATGGATAAATAATGATGGAATAAAGACTGTTCCTGAGTGGATTGCACGACTTCGCGAGCAACTCAGTGTAACGTATTCAGCATTGGGTATGAAGCAAGAGTCGGATTATAATCGAAATATTTATCTCGATATATTGGATTATACCCGACAAGATAAAGAGTTGGAGAGTAGGTATAAAAAGTTGGAACATGAGTCGGAATTATTGACGGGTATGCTCATTGTTGTTGTCTTGGGTATAATATTTATCATAACTCTTTTGTTGATCATTAATCGTCAATGGAAGAAAAAGAATGCTATTTATATAGAGAAACTTAGAAAAACGATCGATGTTTGTCGGCAAATAACTGCTTCTGTTCCTTCAGATATATCAAGTAGTGAAGATATTTTCTCATCCATAAATCAGGCAGTAGGTGAAGAAATTAAGCAGCTTATAGGTTGTGCCTACTTTAAATTATTGACTCTGGATGAAGAGAATGAGGTGCCATTTTTTGAAAACTCTCTTTCATATCCTATAGTCGATATCGAGACAAATAATAGAATAGGAAAAGTTTTTATTTCAAGTAAGAGTAAAATTAATAAGGAAGATAAAAGCCTTATTAATATACTTTTGCCGTATATATATTGGACCATTGACAATGGTAACACTTTTATATCGTTGGGTGATGAGAAAATACGACTTGAGAAGGAAAAATATATTTTTCAGCAACATATCATCGAGAATAAAAAGCAGAATATTATAAAGAAAGCCTCTTTATTTGTTGTTACAGGTATAACTCCTTTCATAGATAGAATTGTAAATGAGACAGGTAAACTTTTACAAAATTCTGTTGATAAAAATAGCTCTTCGACTGAAACAAAGTTGCAATATATTGATGAACTTATAACAAAGATTAATGATTACAATGATATAATTGCAGCTTGGATAAAGATGCGTCAAGGTACTCTATCGCTTAATATTGAAAACTTCGAAATAAACTCACTCTTTGAAGTTGTCGAAAAAGGAAGACGTACTTTTGAGATGAAAAAACAAACTCTTGAGGTAACGAAAAATGATTTTGTGGTAAAAGCAGATAAGGCTCTTACACTTTTTATGATAAATACCCTTGCTGAAAATGCTAGGAAATACACTCCGGCAAATGGTAAAATATCTCTTTATGCAACTCAAACCGATGATTATGTTGAGATTTCTATTCAGGATAATGGCCCTGGTATTTCTCAAGATGATATTACTCAAATACTTGGAGAAAAGATATACGATAGTAGCAACATAGGAATGGATAACTGTGCCGATAAAGAGGAGTTGAAAAAAAATAAGGGGTATGGTTTCGGTATCATGAATTGTAAAGGAATAATAGAGAAATATAAGAAGACAAATGAGATATTCCGAGTATGTAAATTTGATATAGAGAGTAGTTTAGGTAAGGGAAGCAGATTTTATTTCCGTCTTCCTAAAGGTATTCTTAAAAAGTTTACCATGATATTTGTTCTTCTTTTATCCTTTTTTAGTTGTACTGTAAAACCAACAGATAACATATCACATAATAGTGTTAAAGAGGCAAATGAGGAGAAGTATGATAGTTTACTGTTTATAGCCAATGAATATGCCTTTAAAGTATATGACAGTAATGTTCATGGATATTATAATGATGCAATTCTTTATGCTGATAGTGCACTTTATTTCTTAAATGAACATTATAAAAAATATGGATCACAAAAAGGTCCTTTCCTAAAAATGTATGCACAAAGTATAATACCCGAACTTCAATGGTTTGATAAAGGTTTTGATACGGATTATTATGCTATTCTTGATTTAAGGAACGAGATTGCTGTTGCTTTTTTAGCTTTGGGTGAAATACCAAATTATAATTATAATAATAATGCTTATACTTCACTTTATCGTCAGATAAGTAAAGATACATCTTTAGAGCAATATTGCAATCGAATGCAGGTATCTTCCAACAATAAAATTATTGCCATAATACTATGTATAGTACTTCTATTTATACTCATAATAGGTTATTACATTCTTTATGCAAGGCATATGCTTATGTATAGATTTAATCTTGAGCAGGTGTTGGAGATAAACAAAAAACTATTCTCTTCATCTTTCCTACGTATGAATAGTGAAAATGAGGTTACTAAAAAGCTACTTAACTCAATATTTGATGAGATGAACGAATTAATTCCTATCTCATTACTCGCTGTTGCCGTATATAATGAAGAAGAAAAAAAACTTATTTTTTCTACGACCTCTGATTCAGACGATGATAATGAGATAATATCTTTGATGGAACGTTCATTCAATGATAAAGTTGAGATAGATAAAAACCTCTATAGATGTATGCCGCTTGTTATCGAAGTATTGGATAAAAAAATATGTGTAGGTGTACTAGCTATAAAAAGAGTTTTATCAGGTAGTAAAGAGGATGAAAATCTGATGCTAAAAATTGTTTCAGGTTATGTGGCAATTGTCGTATATAACTCGGTGGTAGTGGTAGAGAAAAAACATAGAGATATTGAGACTGCTCAGGATGAGTTTAGAAGAGCACGTCATGAAGAGAATCTTTTACATGTGCAAAATATGGTTCTTGATAATTGCCTTTCAACAATAAAACATGAAACAATATATTATCCAAATAAGATAAAACAGATAGTAAGCAAGATATATGCCGAGCAAAGTAGTCAGAATAATGATGAATATGTAAAGACTATTAATGAATTGATTGTATATTATAAAGATATCTTTACTATTCTTACAGGTTGTGCCCAAAGGCAGTTGGCAGATGTTACATTTAAAAGATCTGTTATCAACTCATCTATTATAAATGCTCATGCGTTGAAATATTTCAATTATGCTACTAAGAAACTATCATGTAATATTGATTTTTCTGTTGAATCCGAAGATATTAATATATTAGGAGATGAAATTGAATTGAAGTTTATGATAGAGAATCTTATTAGTAATGCCCTTTACTTTAAAAAAGATGGCAGGATAAGATTGAATATTTATAGAGAATATGACTTCGCGAGATTTGATTTTACTGATGAACGAGAGCAAAAGAGTCAGGAGGAGTTGAATAATATATTCTATCCTGACAGCCTTAAGTTAAGAGTGGATGAAAATGGTGTGATGATAGGAACAGAACTATTGATTTGTAAACAGATAATCCGTGATCATGATGAATATATTGGTAAGAGAGGATGTAGAATCAATGCCTCTGTTGCCCATGGAGGTGGATATACTATTTGGTTTACTATACCATTAAAAATAAGTTGAAAATTATAAAAACATATAAGTTTATGGATGAGAAGAACTTTAAAGTAATAATTGTAGAAGATGTAAAACTTGAACTTAAAGGAACCGAAGAGATTTTTAGAAGTGAGATTCCTAATGCTCAGATTATCGGTACTGCGATGACGGAGGATGAGTTTTGGGCGCTTCTGAAAGATAATCATCCTGATATGGTACTGCTTGATCTTGGACTTGGAGGTTCCACCACGATTGGTGTAGAGATTTGTGCAAAATTACGCAAAGAGTATCCACATATTAAGGTGCTCATCTTTACAGGTGAGATATTGAATGAAAGACTTTGGGTTGACGTACTCGATGCAGGTGCTGATGGCATAATATTAAAAACAGGTGAGTTGCTAACAAGCACTGACGTGAAGGCTCTTATAGATGGCAAAAAGTTAGTATTTAATTATCCTATACTTGAGAAAATTGTTGAACGTTTCAAGAAATCGGTTATACAGGATCAAAAACGACAAGAAGCCATAATAAACTACGATATCGATGAGTACGATGAAAGACTTTTGCGTCATCTTGCCCTAGGTTATACAAAGGAGATGATAACTAATCTTAAAGGAATGCCTTTTGGTGTGAAATCTATCGAGAAACGTCAAAACGAGTTAGTTAATCGTCTCTTTACCGCCGAGGAGAGGAGTGGGGTAAACGCTTGTAGATTGGTTACTCGAGCTTTCGAATAACGAATACATGATTTAGATAATCTTGAAGAAGATGAAGAATAGATATTTTCCACATCTTGCTACTATATTTTTCTTAGGCACGATCCTTGTAACACTGTTTTCGTGGATAGGAAAGGTATATGGTATTGGCTCCATTCAAAGTCTTTTGAACTCGGATGGAATAAGATGGGAACTAAAAAGTGTTATCTCGAATTATATTAACCAACCGGCATTAGGTATCGTTATGATACTCTTCATTGGCTTGGGAGTAACTATATATTCAGGTTTTTTTGATACTTTAAAAAGGCGAGTAATTCTACGTCAAGGAATAACACGAAAAGAAAGGCGTTCTCTATATCTTTCTTTGTTAACGTTACTTATATATATATCGATAGTATCATGGTTAACCTTTTCACCATTTGCTATATTAAAAAGTGTGACGGGTACTTTGGCCAATTCACCATTCGAAATGGGATTGTTTTATTTAATCTCCTTTGGTATTGGTTTGACCGGTGTGGTATATGGCTATATTTCGGGCATATATAGGAATGATAGAGATATAATAAATGGCATGACATTTTTGTATAGAACATGCGCTGATTACTTCTTAATTTTATTCTTTATCGTGCAGTTTTTTTCTTCTTTGATATACTCAAACATGCTTCAGTCAATAGGAGTCTCTGAAGAGCTTATATATACTATCTTTAATTTGTTTTGCTATCTACCTTTAATACAAATATTTAAAGTTAATAGCGCTCAAAAGTATAAAAAAAAGTACTAGCAATCTTTGGAGATTTGAAAATATGTACTACCTTTGCAACCGCAAATGAGGATGGTTCCGTAGCTCAGCTGGATAGAGCAACGCCCTTCTAAGGCGTGGGTCAAGCGTTCGAATCGCTTCGGAATCACTTATGTAATGAGCTATAAACGAAAGTTTATAGCTCATTTTTAATGTATATATTTTGAGATTTATGAGAAAGGATATTCTTTTGTTGTTTATTTATAAACTAGAAAGTAATGGAAATACTAATATATACTTTGATAAAAGAAGATGGTAATTGGGCAAAAGAACTTTTAAACTCATTTGGTAAAGGGTTACATATTACAGTGGCAACTCCCGATGATCTATCACTATTGCATACTCAATGGGACTGTATATTGTGGTTGGGTGTTGAGCCGGAGTTATCACTTTTAACCGAATATGAGTTAACATTAACAAATCCTAAAGATGAAGAATCTCAAAATATTCTAAAAAGAGAATTGTGGATATTTTACCGAGACTATATATCTGAAAGAATGAGTGTTCCATGCAGTTGTGGCCTTTATGACTGGTGTCATTGCCATTAATATTGGATAAAATCTGTTTAGAAATCACTTCTACTCTTTGAGGAATTAAAAAAAATTACTACTTTTGTATCACAAATGAGGATGGTTCCGTAGCTCAGCTGGATAGAGCAACGCCCTTCTAAGGCGTGGGTCAAGCGTTCGAATCGCTTCGGAATCACTAATTGAAAATGAGAATTAGGCAGTTACGTTTTAACGTAATTGCCTTTTTTCATT
>JAEZKJ010000098.1 GCA_023415545.1 Bacteroidota bacterium | reverse complement strand
TAAGCGCCTGCTGAGCGAAGTGCAATTAAGTCACCACGATGAGTTTTGTTTAAATCTACAGATTTTCCAAAAACATCGGACGATTCACATATTGGCCCCACAACATCATAAGTCTCCATAGCTTCATTCGAGCTCAAGTTTTCTATTTTATGATAAGCTTGATATAAAGCAGGACGTATTAAATCAGTCATTCCGGCATCCAATATGACAAACTTTTTATTTGTTCCCTCCTTCACATATGTTACTCTACTTATAAGTGATCCACACTGTCCTACAACAGCGCGACCAAGTTCAAAATGTAGAGATTGTCCGGGGTATAGTTTGATATGTTTATGGTAAGTTTTAAAATACTCGGCAAATGATGGAATAGCTTGACGGTCAGGGTTAGCGTAGTCTATTCCTAAACCACCACCAACGTTTATACTCTTTACGATTATTCTTCTTGCAGCTAGTCTCTCTTGAAGTTCATTTACTCGGTTGCATAGTGCAACAAAGTCATTCATCTCCAATATTTGTGAACCTATATGGAAATGTAGTCCAAAAAACTCAACGTTTTGCATCTCCATAGCCATATTAATCACCCTATCCATATCCTCCATGCTTATACCGAACTTATTTTCGGCCAGACCTGTAGTTATGTTTGCATGTGTATGAGCCCCCACGTTAGGATTTATTCTAAAAGCTACTTTGGCAATTTTCCCTTTAGCTTGTGCTAACTCATTAATTACCTCAAGTTCAGCTACCGACTCAACATTAAAACATGATATGTTATAATCCAGTGCTAGGTTAATCTCCTTATCAGTTTTCCCTACTCCGGCAAAAACTATTTTTGAAGCAGGAAAACCGGCTTTTATTGATGCCATAACTTCACCACCACTTACGCAGTCAGCTCCTAAACCGCTATTACTGATAATCTCCAATATTTTAGGGTTAGCATTTGCTTTTATGGCATAATGAACGAAATAGTTTTCATATTTGCCAGCCTCACTCTTGATAGTATCAAGAGTTTCTCGAAGGACCTTAGTATTATAGTAATAAAAAGGCGTCTCTATATTTTTAAATTTATCTATAGGGAAAATTCCTTTCATAATTCTAATTGTTGTTTCTCGATACAGAAAAAGGCGAAATGATATTTTCCGCCTTTTTCATAGTATTGTATAGTTTTTATTTTCCGTTGAATAGATGGTCGCTTAGGTTTTGAAGAGCTCTTTTTTTATCAACTTCCTTAATGAGGAAGGATATATTGTAGTTACTTCCACCATATGAAATCATTCTCACTGGGATATCTTTAAGAGCATCTAGTGTTCTAGCTTCAAAGCCAATGTTTTCCCATTCAAGATCTCCCACAACACATACTATACACATGTTTTTGTCAACAGTAACTGTACCATATTTCTTAAGATCATCAAGTATCTCATTAAGATGTTTTGTGTTATCTATAGAAACCGATACACCCACTTCGGAGGTACAAATCATATCGATAGATGTTTGGTAGCTCTCAAATATTTCAAATACTTTTCTTAAGAAACCATGAGCAAGAAGCATTCTGCTTGACTTAATCTTGATAGCAGTAATATTCTCTTTTGCAGCAACAGCTTTAATTTTACCCTTTTCAGTATCATTAGAAATCAATGTACCGAAAGCTTCCGGTTCCATTGTATTAAGTAGTCTTACAGGAATATTTGCATATTTAGCAGGCTGTATACATGTAGGGTGAAGTATTTTTGCTCCAAAATATGCCAACTCGGCAGCCTCTTCAAAATGAAGATGACGAACAGGAGATGTTTTCTCCACTACTCGAGGGTCATTATCATGCATACCATCAATATCAGTCCATATCTGAATTTCAGAAGCGTTGATAGCAGCACCAATTAAAGACGCAGTATAATCACTACCACCTCTTTGAAGGTTGTCTATCTCTCCATATGCATTTCTACAGATGTAGCCCTGAGTAATATATATATCAGCTCCTTTATGAAGTTCAAGTTGTGCTTCAAGTTTATCCTTAATATATATAGGGTCAGGTTCTGCATTCTTATCAGTACGCATAAATTCAAGAGCAGGTAATAGAACCGCATTTACACCCTGTTCAAGTAGGTAGTTAGTCACCATATTTGTTGATATAAGTTCACCTTGTGCAAGGATAACCTTCTCTTCAAAAAGGGTGAAAATGTCTTTAGTGTACGAACGAATGTAATCAAACTGAGCTTTCAAAAACTCACTCGTTTTCTGTTTATACTCTTGAGTCGAATATAGTTCATCAACGTGCTGTTTATATTTACTTTCCAGTCGGTTGATAATCTCATTGGCACCATCGGGATTCTTTTTGTAAAGATAATCCGAAATTTCCACAAGAGTATTTGTTGTACCCGACATAGCAGATAATACAACTATTTTCTGCTCGCCGTCAGTAATCAATTTGGCTACCTCTTTCATTCTTTGAGCAGAACCAACTGAAGTACCTCCAAACTTTAAAACTTTCATTTTTCGTTACGTATATTAATGTTTCTATTATTTATTTCGTCACAAAGTTATAAAAAATACTTAAATGATAATCATTTTGCTCTTACTTTTTATGGAAATGAGATAAAAATGCTAATTTTTAAAATTAAACTCTTCAGTTACCTCAATAACTCTATGATCATCGCATTTGTAAACTATTCCAGGATATTCTTTCAATAGTGATAGATTATGAGTTGTCATAATGATGGCAGCACCTCTAAGACAGACAGATTTAAGAAGTTCAACAATTTTTCTTCCTGTTTCACTATCAAGGTTACCTGTAGGTTCATCGGCAAGAATCATCTCCGGACGGTTAAGTATAGCTCGTGCTATGACAATACGTTGTTGTTCACCTCCAGATAGTTCATTAGGCATTTTATAACCTTTCCCTTCCATTCCTACCTCTTTAAGAACCTCTTCTATTCTCTCTTCTATCTCAAATTTATTTTGCCAGCCTGTTGCTTTTAGGACAAATTTCAGATTTTCATAAACAGTTCTATCTGTAAGCAATTGAAAATCTTGGAACACAATCCCTATTCTTCTTCTTAACTCCTGAATGGCACGATGCTTGATTGTCATCATATTATAATTCAGAACAGTTGCTTCTCCGCTCAATATCGGTAGTTCCCCATAAATTGTTTTTAGCAGTGAGCTTTTTCCTGTTCCAACTTTGCCAATAAGGTAAACAAATTCCCCTTTGTTTATCTCAAAGTTTACATCTTCGAGGATAGAGAGTTCCTGTTGGTTTATCGCAACATCCTTATATTTTATTAGACAATCATTCTCCATAATTAATGTTTTTTCCAGGTTTTGCTATGTCTTTCTTTAAGTTCTCTGGCCAAATCTTCTATTCTATATCCTTTTGATGTCAATAGTACAATCATGTGATATATTAAATCAGCTCCTTCGTATATCAATCTTTCATCAGTTCCATTAGTAGCCTCAATAACTGTTTCTACTGCCTCTTCACCAACTTTCTGAGCTATTTTGTTTACACCCGATTGGAAAAGAGATGTTGTATACGACCCCTCAGGCATCTCTTGATAACGTTTGTCAATAAAATCCTGAAGCTCTTTAAGGAACATAATATCTTGACTGTTTTTATCGCCCCAACAAGTATCTGTTCCTTTGTGGCATACAGGTCCTACCGGATTTACCATAATAAGAAGAGTATCATTGTCACAATCCTCTTTAATAGAAACCACGTTCAAAAAGTTACCACTCTCTTCACCTTTTGTCCAAAGTCTGTTTTTTGTACGGCTGAAGAATGTAACTTTTCCAGTTTCAAGAGTCTTATTGTATGCCTCTTCGTTCATAAATCCAAGCATCAACACTTTTTGAGTATAGTTGTCCTGGATTATAGCAGGAATTAGTCCATCCATTTTGCCAAAATCAAGTCCCATATTTATATCAGTTATTATATTTTATAATCTTACATTAATATTTCTTTCGCAAAGATATCTTTTTAATTCTGGAATTTTAATTTCTGCGAAATGAAAAACAGAGGCAGCCAATGCAGCATCAGCTTTTCCTTCATTGAAAGCATCGTAAAAATCCTCCATACATCCTGCTCCACCCGATGCAATGAGTGGGATAGAGAGAATATCAGAGAGTTTTGATAGAGCTTCATTAGCATATCCTTCTTTCACTCCATCATGATTCATGCTAGTGAAAAGTATCTCACCGGCACCCCTTTCATTAGCTTCATGAGCCCAATCGAAAAGAGTTTTATCTGTTTCAACTCGTCCTCCATTGAGATAACATTTCCATACTCCATTAACCTCTTTAGCATCAATAGCCACAACACAAACTTGTTGACCAAAGTTTTTTGCAATATCTTCTATGAGTTGAGGATTTTTTATTGCTGAAGAGTTTATAGATATTTTATCTGCTCCGGCATTCAAAAGTCTATCAACATCTTTCAACTCGTTTATTCCACCACCCACAGTAAATGGTATACTGATATTGGCAGCAACTTTTTTTACCATATCTGTAAATGTCTTTCTACCCTCGAAAGAAGCTGTTATATCAAGAAACGTCAACTCATCAGCCCCCTGTTCACTATATAATTTGCCAAGTTCAACTGGATCACCGGCGTTTCTTAGGTTTTCAAAATTTGTCCCCTTAACAGTCTTTCCATCTTTAATATCAAGACATGGTATTATTCGTTTTGTTAACATAGGCTATCTGTTAATAATAAAATTGTGATAACTCTTTTAATGATATTTTACCCTCATATATAGCCTTTCCAAAAACTACAGCAGGTATTTTAGCCTCTTCTAATTTTTTAATATCATCTAAGCAGCTTATTCCTCCACTAGCTATTAAGTGCATTTGTGGAAATTCTTCTATTATCTTCTTGTAAAGTTCAGTTGATGGTCCGGTTAGCATCCCATCTCTGCTGATATCTGTGCAAAGAACTTTTCGTATTCCTTTTTTAGTGTAATCTTTCAGAAAGGGTAGGAGCTCGATTTGACTATCTTCTTTCCATCCATTAATTGATATTTTTTCATCCTTAGCGTCAGCTCCAAGAATTATCTTTTCACTTCCAAACATTCCAATCCATCTCTCCATAAGCGTTGGATGTTTTACAGCTACGCTACCAATAGTGACCATTTGTGCACCATTTTCGAATGCAATTACTAAGTCCTTGTCGCTCTTTATGCCACCTCCAAAATCAATAATCATAGATGTGCGAGTGGCAATTTTTTCAAGAACTTTGTAATTCACAATATGATGTGAAGCAGCACCATCTAGGTCAACAACATGAAGTCGGCGCATACCATGTGCTTCAAACTCTTTTGCTACCTCAACAGGATCTTCGTTGTACACCTTTTTTTTAGAATAATCTCCTTGTGAAAGACGTACACATTTACCCTCTATAATATCTATTGCCGGAATAATTTCTATCATTATTTTCTTTTTTACAATAAAACACAAATAAATTTCAATTTCCTAAAGTTTAAATATCCAGGAAATTCTTTAAAATCCTTTCACCTACAGCTCCACTCTTTTCGGGATGAAACTGTGTGGCGTAAAAATTATCGCGATGAAGTGAAGCACTGAAAGGAATTATATAATCTGTTTTAGCAGCAGTGAACTCATTAACAGGAACATAATAACTATGAACAAAATATACAAACTTCTCTTTCGTGAAGCCTTTAAAAAGATCATCTTTCATTTCGTACAAATTGTTCCATCCCATATGTGGAACTTTTTCGGACTGAAGTTTAGGTATAAATCTCTTTACATCAACGTCGAAAATTCCTAGTCCATGAGTATCACCCTCTTCAAGGTAATTACACATAAGTTGCATGCCAAGACATACTCCAAGAAGAGGTTGTTTAAGATCTTTAATAAGTTTGTCAAGCCCACAACTTTGAAGATGATCCATAGTTGTCTTTGCTTCACCTACGCCAGGAAAAATAACCTTATCGGCGCTCATAAGTTTCTCTTTGTCGGCAGTAATCTCTACCTCCACACCCAATCTTTTCAGTGCATAGTCCACTGAATAGATGTTACCTGCGTTATATTTTACTATTGCAACTTTCATTAGCTGAAAATTACTGTTTTATTTTTAAATGCTAATACTTTTCTCTCAATATGTTTATGCACAGCTCGAGAAAGAACAATTTTTTCAAGATCCTTACCCTTACTTATCAAGTCATTGATAGAATCTTTGTGGGTAATTCGTACTACATCTTGTTCGATGATAGGTCC
>JAEZKJ010000069.1 GCA_023415545.1 Bacteroidota bacterium | reverse complement strand
GCCGGACTTATTTGCACAGGTGACAAATTCATAACAAGCCGAGAAGAATTAGATGTAATTAAAACAGATTTCCCTGAAGGTCTTGCTGTAGATATGGAGTCGGCATCGATAGCTCAGGTATGTTATTTATATAATGTACCTTTTATAAGTTTCCGAATCATTAGTGACACTCCTGGAGCAGATAATCATTGGGACCAATACACAAATTTCTGGGATACTATTGCTGATAGATCATTTAAGGTGACAGAACTATTTTTGTCTGCCATTCCAAATAAATTATAATATAAATAGTATATGAAAACAATACCAAGTTTTACAATAGACCATCTAAACCTTTTAAGAGGTATTTACGTATCAAGAAAAGATAATGTAGGAGGAGAAGTTGTTACAACTTTTGATATCCGCATGAAAGAGCCTAATCGTGAGCCAGCATTGGGTCAAGGTGCACTTCACACAATTGAGCATCTTGCAGCAACATATCTTCGTAATGATGAAAAATGGGCCAATAAAATAGTTTATTGGGGGCCTATGGGTTGCCTTACAGGTAACTATTTATTGATGAAAGGTGATCTTGATTCAAAAGATATAGTTGAATTGATGAAAGATACTTTCAAGTTTGTTGCTGAATTCGAAGGTGAAATACCAGGTACTACTCCAAAAGATTGCGGTAACTGCCTACTTCATGATCTTCCTATGGCTAAATGGGAGTCAGCAAAATATTTGCATGAAGTACTTGAACAGATTAAAGAAGAAAATCTGGTTTATCCTACTAAATAAATAATTTATATAAATAGAAAAAGGGTATCATTACTGATACCCTTTTTTGTTTTCTTGCTAGCTCGTAATTACTTACGAAGACCAAGAACTTTGATAATCTCACGATATCTGTTGATATCACGATCTTTAAGATAGTTAAGTAAAGCACGACGCTTACCTACTAATGTTGTCAAAGCTCTTTCTGTACTATAATCTTTTCTGTTTCGCTTTAAATGCTCAGTCAGGTGAGAAATACGGTATGAGAACAATGCTATCTGCGCTTCAGGTGAGCCAGTATCAGTGTTAGACTTTCCGTACTTTTCAAAGATTTCTTGTTTTTTAGCTGCGTCTAAATACATAGTTCTAAAAATTTTATATGTTATTTTTTCTATAGCGGATGCAAAGATATTGATTATTATTTATAATACAATGAATATGAGTAGATTATTTACAAATATTTTTCTCTTTGAATAAAAAAATTAAACTTACAAACTGAAAAAGTGTCAATATGAATAGCTCTTTTATTACATTTTTATTTATTATATATATCAATAATTACATAAAGATAAGTACATTTAAAATAATAGTTAATAATAAACACATTATACAATAGAAAATAGTACCTTTGTCGCCAAACATAATAGGTTTATATGCAAGATATTAGAAACATTGCCATCATAGCCCATGTCGATCATGGAAAAACAACTTTGGTGGACAAGATGATGTTAGCGGGACATTTGTTCCGTAACGACCAAACAAATGGTGATTTGGTATTGGATAACAATGACTTAGAGCGCGAAAGAGGTATAACAATACTTTCAAAGAACGTATCTATTAATTACAACGGAACTAAAATCAATATTATCGATACTCCGGGGCATGCCGATTTCGGAGGTGAAGTAGAACGTGTTCTTAATATGGCTGATGGATGTCTGCTTTTAGTGGACGCTTTTGAAGGTCCAATGCCACAAACACGATTTGTTCTTCAAAAAGCATTACAAATTGGATTAAAACCAATTGTTGTTGTTAATAAGGTTGATAAACCAAACTGTCGTCCTGAAGAGGTACACGAAATGGTTTTTGATTTAATGTTCAGCCTAAATGCAACCGAAGACCAACTTGATTTCCCCGTTATATATGGTTCTGCTAAGAATAATTGGATGGGTGAAGATTGGAAAACTCCAACTGAAAACATCTATCCTTTGCTTGATGCTATAGTAAAATATATTCCTGCACCTACTCAGTTGGAAGGTACTCCACAAATGTTAATCACTTCTCTCGATTACTCTTCATATACAGGTCGTATTGCTGTGGGACGTGTACATAGAGGTACTTTAAAAGAGGGTATGAATGTAACTCTTGCTAAGCGTGACGGAACTTTAACAAAATCAAAAATCAAAGAACTTTTCACTTTCGAAGGATTGGGAAGAATGAAGACTGATGAAGTCTCTTCGGGTGATATATGTGCAATAGTTGGTGTTGATGGTTTTGAAATTGGTGACACTATATGTGATTACGAAAATCCGGAACCTCTTACTCCTATTGCTATCGATGAGCCTACAATGAGTATGCTTTTCGCTATCAACGACTCTCCTTTCTTCGGTAAAGAGGGAAAATTTGTTACTTCTCGTCATATTCACGATCGTTTAATGAAAGAGCTTGACAAAAACCTTGCTCTTAGAGTTAGCAAAACTGAGAATGAAGACGGTAAATGGATTGTATCGGGACGTGGTGTATTGCATCTTTCTGTTTTGATTGAAACTATGCGCCGTGAAGGTTATGAACTTCAAGTTGGACAGCCACAGGTTATCTTCAAAGAGATCGATGGAGTGAAATGTGAGCCAGTAGAAGAACTTACTATCAATGTTCCTGAAGAGTTTTCAAGCAAGATGATTGATATGGTAACACGTCGTAAAGGCGAGTTGGTTTCTATGGTAACTCAAGATGACCGTGTTACTATCGAGTTCAACATGCCTTCAAGAGGTATAATCGGACTACGTACAAACGTGCTTACTGCTTCGCAAGGTGAGGCTATCATGTCACATATATTCAAAGAATATCAACCTTTCAAAGGTGATATAGATAGACGTACAAATGGTTCTATTATAGCTATGGAAGGTGGTACTGCTTTTGCTTATGCTATCGACAAGCTACAAGATAGAGGTAAATTCTTTATTTATCCACAAGATGATGTTTATGCAGGTCAAGTTGTTGGCGAACATGTACACGAGAAAGACTTGGTGGTAAATGTTACAAAATCAAAGAAACTTACCAACATGCGTGCATCAGGTGCTGACGACAAAGCACGTATCATTCCTCCGGTAGTATTCTCACTAGAAGAGGCTTTGGAATATATTAAAGAAGACGAATACGTTGAGGTTACTCCAAAGAGCATGCGTATGCGTAAAGTCATCCTTGATGAAAATGAAAGAAAGAGAGCAAACAAATAATTGCTTTTCATATAAACTGAAACTCCGGCTTATTAAGTCGGAGTTTTTTTTATGCTCTATTATCCCTCTCTATTTATCATAATAATGGTTTTTGAGGGATGAATCATTATAAGTACAACAGATAATTTCCTCTTTTATATTCATCACTTAGCTTTTCCATAATACATACTATCTACTACAGTATGTAATAAAATTTCGACCAATTTTTATTAGCATAATTATGTATAATGCAGTTTTAAACCATTTTTCCTTTTTATGTAAAACTAACTTCATTTACATGTTATAATATGAAGACCGGTTCAAGAAATTTTGTAATAATTACCAATAAAATATTATCCTACTTTTTTTGCCCAAATAGGAAGAATCGTTTAAGCAAGCTTGGTCTTGCAATAACATTAGCATACATCAGATTATATATAAAAAATAGGGCGACCTAAAAAGGCCGCCCTATTGAATATGTAATTTAATTGATTACAATTTTGGACCTGCGTTAACCAAGTCAACACCTGTTTGAGTACCAGTGAACTTAGTGAAGTTCTTAATGAAACGACCAGCCAAATCTTTAGCTTTTTCATCCCATTGAGCAGGATCAGCATAAGTATCACGTGGATCTAAGATCTTAGGATCAACACCTGGTAATTCTGTTGGAACTACGAAGTTGAAGTAAGGGATAGTCTTAGTAGGAGCTTTTTCGATAGAGCCATCAAGGATAGCGTCGATAATACCACGAGTATCACGGATAGAGATACGTTTACCAGTACCATTCCAACCTGTGTTAACCAAGAATGCCTTAGCACCAGTTTTGTCCATCTTCTTAACTAACTCTTCAGCATATTTTGTTGGGTGCAATGAAAGGAATGCAGCACCGAAGCAAGAAGAGAATGTTGGAGTTGGTTCAGTGATACCACGTTCTGTACCAGCCAATTTAGCTGTAAATCCAGAAAGGAAGTAGTACTGAGCTTGCTCAGGAGATAAGATAGATACTGGAGGCAATACACCGAATGCATCAGCTGACAAGAAGATAACTTGTTTAGCGTGAGGACCCTTAGAAACTGGTTTAACGATGTTTGTAATGTGGTTGATAGGGTAAGAAACACGAGTGTTTTCTGTTACGCTCTTATCTGTGAAGTCAATCTTACCTTCAGCATCAACAGTAACATTCTCAAGAAGAGCATCACGTTTGATTGCATTGAAGATATCTGGTTCACTTTCTTTGTCAAGGTTGATAACCTTAGCGTAGCAACCACCTTCATAGTTGAATACACCTTCGTCATCCCATCCGTGCTCATCGTCACCGATAAGTTTACGTTTTGGATCTGTTGACAAAGTAGTTTTACCTGTACCTGACAAACCGAAGAAGATAGCTGATTCAGTTTCTTCCATGTTAGTGTTAGCAGAACAGTGCATAGAAGCGATACCACGAAGTGGGTTGAAGTAGTTCATCATTGAGAACATACCTTTCTTCATCTCACCACCATACCATGTGTTAAGGATAACTTGCTCTCTTGAAGTCAAGTTGAATACAACTGCTGTTTCAGAGTTCAAACCAAGTTCTTTGTAGTTTTCAACTTTTGCTTTAGAAGCGTTGTAAACGATAAAGTCTGGCTCGAAGTTTTCAAGTTCTTCTGCTGAAGGACGGATGAACATGTTTGTAACGAAATGAGCTTGCCAAGCAACTTCCATAATGAAACGTACTTTAAGGCAAGTTGCAGGGTTTGCACCGCAATAACCATCAACTACGAAAAGTTTTTTGTTTGACAATTCTTTCGCAGCTAAGTCTTTCATTACTTTCCAAGCTTCTTCTGTTACAGGCTTGTTGTCATTTTTATATTCTTCAGATGTCCACCATACAGTATTTTCACTGATAGCATCTTTTACAATAAATTTATCTTTTGGAGAACGACCAGTGTAAATACCAGTCATAACGTTTACAGCACCAAGTTCTGTCTCTTGTCCCTTTTCAAAACCTTGTAGTTCAGGTTTAGTTTCCTCAGCGAACAATTGTTCATAAGACGGATTGTGGATAATCTCTGTTGTACCAGTAATTCCGTACTTGCTTAAATCTAATTTTGCCATTTGTAAATGATTTAATTGAGTTATTGAATATAATATTCCTATTGATTGTTCCTATTAAAAGTTGTTGTTATTTGAACAACACCTTGTATTAGCTGGTACAAAATTAATGTAATATTTCAAATAAAAGAATAGATTAGAGAAAAATTTCCTTAATAAACAAAGTTTTATATTTGTATAACATTTTTGTAATTCTTACATTACAAATCTGAATAATTATTTGTTACTTTGTAAACACCAAGCATTTAAACATAAAAAAACTATATGGAAATAATTGACCTTAGTAAAAACAATACAATTCTAAATCAATATATCGCTGAGATTAGAGATGTAAATGTTCAGAAAGACAGACTTAGATTTAGGCGAAACATTGAAAGAATCGGTGAAATTATGGCATATGAGATTAGCAAAACTTTCCCATATGAAAAAATAGAAACTGTTACCCCACTAGGAGTATCAACAGAATCTGTTCCTGCATCACAACCAGTTATTGCAACAATCCTTCGAGCTGGATTACCATTTCACCAAGGATTCCTAAACTACCTTGATAAAGCTGAAAACGCTTTTGTATCCGCTTACAGAAAATACAAAGACACATTAAAATTCGATATTCATATTGAATATATTGCTTCTCCTAGAATAGATGATAAAATACTTATTATGACCGATCCTATGCTTGCTACAGGCGGTTCTATGGAGTTAAGCTATCAGGCAATGCTTACTAAAGGAAAACCTTCTAGAATTCACATTGCATCGATCATAGCAAGCAAACAAGCTGTTGACTACATCAAGTCTTCCT
>JAEZKJ010000012.1 GCA_023415545.1 Bacteroidota bacterium | reverse complement strand
AAAGCACTGAGTGCTAAATATATGAAAGAGGCTATAGCTCAAGATAAAGAGAACAGCATTATTTCAATGTTCAATGAGATACAACAGATGGAAACTTCTATTAAGGCATACGACCTTAGCTTGATGTACAATTATCTTGATAATCTTGAAACGTCACTTGAAGCCGGTGAAATTTCTTTAATAGAATTTTATACTGAAGCGGAAGATATTTATGAAAAAATTGTATCTTTCTTGCAACTTGAAAATAGTTATCAAAAATTGATGGCTGAAATATATAAGAATAACTTATAATACGATAGTTTTTTAAATAGTGGGGAACGAATTTATTCATAGAAATATGGGTAGGTTCGTTTCTTTTTTTATCTTAAAACAAGTAAACATAAATGAATGATTTAATATAATTCTATTATTTCTATACTTTTGCAAAAATATTTATTAATACAAATGATAACCAAAACCTTACAATTAATCTCCCTTTTCATGTGCTGCACTTTAGCACTTAATGCTCAGGGATTAGCAAAGAAACTTAAAAGTGCTAAAGCCATAGAAGTAACTTATCAATCACTCTATAAAGGCAAAATTCGTCCTGGTGAAATGATTATGAAGGTGGAAGGTGATGAAGTTGCTCTTATTTCTGCATCAGCTGACACTGAATTCCCAAAGACAGAGAGTTACATGGATTATTCAACAGATAATTTTTATCGTCGTGCCATACTTAGAGATGGCAGAGTAATATATTCTGTCATGCCATTTAAAATTGGTGAAGGATTTAAAGAGGTAGGAAAAGAAAAATACCTTGGTTTGGAGTGTACTATTTTAAGAACATCTATCAATTCTAACACTATTGATGTGTGGTATACTACCGATATACCTTTCCGAGGTACTCCACAAGCTGCCGTGGGTGTACCTAACGGATTAGTATTAAAAATCGTACGTAATGGAGATATGGTTCAGCAAGCTACTTCAATAGTAAAGATAGCTCCTGTAAAATCACTATTGCCTGTTTCTTGGGGTGAGCATATGGATGCCTCTCTTTATCAATATACGATCAATCAGAGTAATGTGATAACTGTTCCTGTTTTTTCACAACAAAGTATAAACTTTACAGGTGCTAAGTTACCATCTGAACTCATTGGTACAGAGGTATATAATGCCGGTGGTGGAACTATTATTCTTAAAAAGGTAAAGCTTCCTGCAAATGTTAAGAATAGAAGCATCTTTGCTGAGGTTGTTCAATACTCGGCTGGTGATGCTTATGACCGTACAGGTTCTATCTTTATGATCCCTACTGATAAAAAACTCTCTTTCCTTGATGCTATGCGTGATTTGAATAGCGTCCCATCATTTAAAGCTAATGATGACAGCTATCCTGCTATTGTTTCCGATTCGTTGTACGATGTACCTGTTGAGTTAATGCGTTTTTTTACAGGTTTTGGTGTACGTAAGTTTAATCACAATAAAGTACCTGGACAGGATTGGGTTGACTCTGTACTTTACAAAAGTGATATTACTCCTCTTGCTGAACGCTTGAAAGGTGAAGTTTGGATTGGGGCATATATAGGTAACTGGGATGTTAATGGTCATAAATTATCACTTAACTTAAAATATTATCCCGATAATGATAGGAGAGAGTATAAAACTTTACCTCTATTCAATACAGTAAATTATATGGAACAGGCTGGCCAAAAATATCCTCTTCTTTTTGGCAGTGATTCTCTTCGTGCTACATTTTCATTAAAGGAGCCTGTAAAAAATGCTATTCTTCTTTATACTACAACTGGCCATGGTGGATGGGGAAATGGCGATGAGTTCAATCAGAAAGCTAACACAATATTTTTAGATGGACAAAAAGTTATAAGCTTTATCCCATGGCGTGATGATTGTGGAACTTACCGTAATTGGAATCCTTGTTCAGGAAACTTCTCGAACGGGTTAAGCTCTTCTGACCTTAGTCGATCAAACTGGTGCCCTGCAACAGTTACAAATCCGGAATATATCTATCTTGGTGATCTTTCTGCCGGTACTCATACTATATCTGTTCAAATACCTCAAGGTGCACCCGAAGGAGGAAGCAATAGTTATTGGTGTGTTTCAGGTACACTGTTATATTGATAAATAACATTTAAAGCCTTGATACAATATGGTAGCAAGGCTTTATTCATTTAAAAATATGTAAATTCTTTAGGCTTAGCAGATAACAAAAAGAAGATAAGTGGTTTATAATGTTCTTGTTTTTTAGTAATTTTGTGATATTATATAATAAAAGATATTGATATGCCATTAAATCTTCCGGATAGATTACCTGCTATTGAACTACTAAAGAGTGAGAATATATTTGTTATCGATAGTTCCAGAGCTGAAACGCAAGATATACGACCACTGAGAATCGTTGTTCTCAATCTTATGCCTTTGAAGATAACTACAGAGACAGATCTTGTTCGTTTACTCTCGAATACACCTTTGCAGATAGAACTTTCTTTCATGAAACTTAAGAGTCATACCTCAAAGAATACTCCTATAGAACATATGAAGGCGTTTTATAAGAATTTTGAAACTTTGAAGAGCAAGAAATTTGATGGTATGATTATTACTGGTGCTCCTGTAGAACAGATGCCTTATGAGGATGTAAAATATTGGGATGAGATAACACAGATATTCGATTGGGCGCGTACTCATGTCACTTCGACTCTATATATATGTTGGGCTGCCCAAGCAGGTCTTTATCACTTTTATGGTGTACCAAAATATCCTCTCGATAAGAAGATGTTTGGGGTGTTTAAACACAATCTTAATAAATCGAAATTAGCAATTTTCCGTGGCTTTGATGATGAGTTTTTTGTCCCTCATAGCCGCCATACTGAGATAAGAAGAGATGATATATTGAAAGTTAAGGATTTGGAACTTCTTTCCGAGTCCGATGAGTCGGGAGTATATATGGTGATGGCACGTAATGGAAGGGAGTTTTTCATTACCGGACACTCCGAATACTCTCCAAATACACTCGATACAGAGTATAAACGTGATTTAAATAAGGGTCTTGAAATAGAGATGCCGAAAAATTATTATAAAGATGATGACCCTGAAAACGAACCAATAGTAAGATGGCGTGCTCATGCCAATTTATTATTCTCAAATTGGTTAAATTATTACGTTTATCAGGAGACTCCATTTGATATAAACAGTATAGAATAATGATTAAACCTAGACCTATAGAGTTGTTGGCTCCGGCAAAGAATCTGGAGTGTGCCATAGCAGCAATCGACCATGGTGCCGATGCTGTATATATTGGTGCTTCTCGTTTTAGTGCACGTGCTGCTGCCGGTAATTCAATTGAAGATTTGGAGGAACTTGTTAAATATGCTCATATTTATAATGTACGTATTTATGTTGCTTTGAATACTTTGATAAAAGATGAAGAGATTGAGGAGACAGAAAAGCTAATATGGCAACTTTACAAGATAGGGGTTGATGCTCTTATCGTTCAAGATATGGGTATTCTTAAAATGAATATTCCACCTATACCACTTCATGCTAGTACTCAGGTAGATAATCGAGACATATCGAAAGCCTTATTCTTAAAAGAAGTTGGCTTCCGACAAATTGTCCTTGCACGTGAACTATCACTTGATGAGATAAATAGAATTCATACAGCTGTGCCTGATGTACCACTGGAGGTATTTATTCATGGAGCATTGTGTGTGAGCTATAGCGGGCAATGCTATGTCAGTCAGGCTTGTTTTAATAGAAGTGCTAACCGTGGAGAGTGTGCGCAGTTCTGTCGTCTCTCTTTTGATATGGTTGATGCTGATGGTAAGATAATTACTAAAAACAAGCATCTTCTATCATTAAAAGATATGAATCAAAGTGACAATCTTGAGGCTATTATCGATGCTGGCGCTTCATCTCTTAAAATAGAGGGAAGATTGAAAGATATATCTTATGTAAAGAATGTTACTGCATATTACAGAAAGAAACTTGACAGTATCATCAAACGTCGTCCTGACCTTAAGCGTGCTTCATCGGGTAAAGAGAAGTTTACATTTACTCCTCAGTTAGATAAGAGCTTTAGTAGAGGTTCAACAAGCTATTTCCTTAATGGACGTAATAGTGAAATCTTTTCATTCGATACTCCTAAATCATTAGGTGAGGAGATGGGCTATGTAAAAGAGATTCGTGGAAACTATTTTACTGTGGCAGGAGTGAAATCATTCAATAATGGTGATGGCCTTTGCTATATTGATGCAAATGGTAAGTTGCAGGGATTTAGAGTAAATAGAGTTGAGGCAAATAAACTATATCCTCTTGAGATGCCTTCATTCAAACCAAAAACTCCTATTTATCGTAACTTTGATCAAGAGTTTGATAAATTATTGCAACGAAAATCTTCTGAACGAAAGATTGATGTAAATATAGAATTTTCGGAAACACCTTCTGGATTCTCACTTACTATTCGTGATGAAGATAATAATATGGCATGTATAGCTATAGATAGAGAGAAGGTTAAGGCTCGTTCTAATCAGAGTGATAATATACGTACTCAACTCTCTAAACTTGGTAATACTCCATTTATGTCTCAAAATGTTCGAGTTGATTTAGATGATGAGTGGTTTATCCCATCTTCTGAACTATCCGAGATTAGACGAAGAGCTGTTGATGAACTTTTAAAAGTAAGGAAGATAAATTACCGACAAGAGATTGCTCCGTTAGAAAATAAAAATGTATCTTTCCCAAAGACAGAGTTAACGTATCTCGGTAATGTGATGAACGAAAAAGCTTTCTCTTTCTATAAAAATCATGGTGTTTTGAAAATTGCACCGGCTTTTGAAAAGAGTCCGGAGAAAGATGTTGCACTAATGTTTTGTAAACATTGCTTGAGATATAGTATGGGCTGGTGTCCTGTTCATCATAAACAAAAATCTCCTTACAAGGAACCATTTTCATTGGTTAGTTCCGATGGTAAAAGATTCCGTTTGGAGTTCGATTGCAAAAATTGCCAGATGAAACTATATGCAGAAGATTAAATATATATTGCCAATTTTATTGTTTATGGCAACTATTGTCAGTTGCCATCACTCAGAACCTGTTGTATCACAAAAAAATGATACAACAACAGTTAGTGACTCTATAGGTGACTCAATAAATAGGCATTATAATTTAAATACAAATTTCGAAGTTACTTCGGATTCACTCATGCTTCAGCAACTTCCTCTTACCGATTTTGTGCCTGTTTATAAGGGAGATAAATTGGTTGTAGCAGAGTTTATGCTTCAGCCTGAAGATAGTATAGACAACGTATGGGTAAAGGTTGCTCGTGATCAATATGCCATAGGATGGGTGCGAGAGAGTGATTTGTTACCAAAAGTTGTGCCTCTTGATTCTGTATCACAGTTTATACACTTTTTTAGTAATAGTCACACCCCTATATTTTTAGCTATATTAGCTATTTTTGGTGTTGCATATATATTACGAGCTTTCAAGAAAAGAAGAATACATTTAGCATGGTTCAATGATTTAGAGAGTGTTTTCCCTGCTTTGCTCTCTTTCTTTATTGCTACTGCTGCAACCTTGTATGTTACTATACAGAAATTTTGTCCCGATTTATGGCAACAGTTTTATTATGACCCATCGTTGAATCCATTTAAGCTACCATTTATCATCTCAATATTTATGGTAAACTTTTGGTTGATTGTACTTGTTGGGATAGCTACATTGGATGATATACTGCATCATACTCATTTTGATACAGTATTTTTCTACCTATTGGGTTTGATGTCATATTGCATATTATTGTATTTATTCTTCACTGTTGCAACATATTTATATTTAGGATATATATGTTTGCCACTATATGGATTGTGGTCCTATTCAAGGATACAAAAGAGTTCAAAATTTCACTATCTATGCGGAAATTGTGGCTCAAAGATGAAGAAGAAAGGTATATGCTCTCATTGTGGAGCTATCAATGAGTAATATCTAAAAATTTATGATATATCTTTCAAACTAAAGTATAGTTTATATAAACCAAAGCATAATCTATATAAACTATAGTTTAATCTATATAAACTGTACATTAATTTGACGATTAGTTCAAGTATATAATACAAAATGGGCCTTACTATATAAAGTAAAGCCCATTTTATTTTTTGATAAATATTTCATCCCTTGATTAGAAATGGTATTTCAAGTCAATACCAAATTGAATAGGTTTGTTGTATTGTTCAAATCCTCTATTCATACTTTCAAAGTAAAAAGTGGTGTATCTCTTATCAGTCAGGTTGCGTCCCCAAAGATCAATTTGTAGATTTTTTAAACCTAATGATATATATCCATTAAGAGTACCTACGAAATTTTGAGAATGCTCGTTACTCTCTGTCCAATAAATTTTACCGGCTCCGGTGTAATTTGCACCAATAGTAATGATCTTTAGTGAACCTTTATTAATAGCAAATGTATAATCAGATCCTACTGATAGAGTATGTTTTGGAACAAACGGAACATAATTACCTGTATAATCTATAGCATCTCCCTCTTTATCAACACCACCATCATATTTTCTAAATGTAGAATGAGTGTAGCCATAATTCATATTTATATTTAAATTCTTGGTTATTGCAGCAATGAACGCAGCTTCTGCACCTATGCTGCGACTTTTACCTGCATTAACCATAATTCTTCCAAGACCACTCTCTACAAATTTCACAATTTGTTGATCGTGAGTATTCATAAGGAATGCAGCTACATCGGCTTTCACTTTCCCGTTGAAAAGATCGAAATGTGAACCTATCTCGAAGTTCCAACTATACTCAGGTTTATAAAGAGTTGTTGCTTTTACATCAATAGGTTGGCTTTGTGGTACATTTTGTTGAATCATATTTTGTACTGTTGGTACCATGCTTGCAGGAAGTCCTTGAATATTAGGAACTCCATCAATGATAGCATCTATCATCTTGTTCTTCATATCACTTTGAAGGATATCCGAAATCATTTGAATATTGTAACCTCCCGAGCGATAACCTTTAGTTACACTTGCATATATATTTGAACTTTTCGATATATCATACTTCAAAGCAAACTTAGGAAGTAACTGCCAGTAATCAGTCGATGTTTTTCCTACAACAGATGGTACTGCATTAAGATCCTTCATAGGAAATTTCATTGTTTGACTCATTGCAATATCGAAATCAAAATCTATGGAGCTTCTTGAATTATAATCCATCCACATTTTTTCGTATTCCATTCTAATTCCGGCAGTAAAAGATAGTCCTTCAAAAAACAAGTCATTTACAGTAGACTGATGAAACAGAGCAGCACTCACTGATGGGGTTTTAAAATCACTATTCATTACAAGTGTTTTGTTATGAATATCTATACTCATCTGTGGAGCACGAGGGTTATTGATTTTAATATCTTCAAAAATGCGATTCATATTACCCTCTATAATAGTTGACACACCCTCTTCCATAAATCCTACAGGGCTTGATGTATTTAGCGACTGATAGAATCCGGCTGCACCTGTTACCCACTGCCAACGACTATTGTTTTTGCTTTTGAAAGTAATCTCTTCTGTAATACTATTCAACTTCTGCTTTTGTTCAAGTGTATAGATATCAACAGGTAAGAAATCCTGATCCATAAACATCCTGTCGTTAAGGTTTTGATATCCTGTAACTGCATTGAATATATAGTTGTCGGCTTGTATCTCTAGATTTAATCCGGTGTTAAACAGACCTCTTCTATACTTACAATCTTGATTGTAGCTTATTTTACCGATGTAATCCTTGTATTGCTCGTTTGATGCTTCATAACCAGGCAGAGGGCCTGTGTAATAGTATGGATATCCACCCTCATCACTATAGTCGTATGAAAGAGAGAAATCTAATTTAATATTATCTTTAGGTAACCAAATAGCACGTGCTCTACCACCTGCCGATTCCATTTTATCTATCTTCTTTCCACTATATGAGTTACGAAAGAAACCATCGGAACCTTCGTAATATCCACCAACCGAGAAAGCGAACTCTTGACTAATTCGGTGATAATGTGTAAGTGAAGCCGAGCGATTATTGTTTTTGGTAGCATATCCCAGTTTCACATCTGTCCCACTATATGTAAATGGAGAACGAGTATTAACCTTTACAAGTCCACCCATGGTGTTACGTCCGTATAGTGTACCTTGTGGACCACGAAGGATGTCAATACGTTCAATATCGAAGAAATTAAAATCAAAAGCCGATTTATCCAAGTAAGGGATATTGTCTACATATAATCCTACGGCAGGAGTGTTCATACGTGAACCTATACCACGAATATATATGGCAGAAGTAAGTTTTGAGCCATAGTCAGGCATATAGAAGTTTGGTGATAGGGCACTAACATCCTTTAAAGATGCTACGTGATGAGCTTTCATCTGTTTTTGTGAAATCAAAGAGACACTTGATGGTAGTTGTCTCAACTTTCCACTCTCTTTGGGTGAGGCAATTATCACTACCTCTTCAATATCTACTACTTTAGTCGTGTCTGCAGGATTGATGTATTTATCTTCTGCAAACATGGAAGTAGATGCTGCAAAGAGTAATACAAACAAAAAATTGTTTTTCATTTAATAGTTATTTTTATTTACGTTGCAAAATAACATATTGAAAAACAAAATATCAATCCTAATTTATTAGGATATTTATATCATGTCGGCTTCAATATATCCATTCATTATAGCATATACAGTAAGTGCTGAAACCGATTTTATGCCAAGCTTTTCAGTTATATTCTTTCTATGAGATATAACAGTAGTAAGACTTATATTCAGTTTGTCCGCAATCTCTTTATTTATTAATCCTTTGGTAATAAGGACAAGTACCTCTGTTTCACGAGGTGATAGAGCCAATGCATCTTTAACATGATCAGGATGGTGCTGATTAGGAATGGTTTCATCGCTATGACCATGTTTTTGCAGTGAGAGAATACTTTTTATCAAATGTTTTTCATCCTGATTAATATTCATTGTTGGTATCCCCTTTAGATGTGGCAGGTGATCACCATTAGCCAAAATAATAGCTTTAGGATATCGTTCAATAAAAAATGATGTATGCTCAAAATATATTTGTGAAGATACAAAATAGTGAGCATACATATCGGGTGTGTCACAAACGAACTGGTCGAATGTGCTGAATACTCGAATAATAGCTGATGGAATAATCCCTTCAAGTATTGTTTTTAGACCGATTGATGATAAGGTGTTACCATCAATTATGGCCAGTTCGGGTGACATATTATGCATATTACTTGTTATTTTCTAAATAGTTTGCAAGAGCCTCTGCGCATCTCTCTCCATCCATAGCTGCCGATACAATACCTCCTGCATATCCTGCACCTTCACCACAAGGGAAAAGTCCTGCAATTTTGATATGTTGAAGAGTTTCGTTATCACGTACTATTCGTACAGGTGCAGATGTTCTTGACTCAACGCCAATCATAACAGCATCATTAGTAAGGAAGCCTTTTGACATCTTTCCAAACTGTATAAACCCTTTACTTAGACGTTCGGATACAAACTTTGGCATCCAGAAGTGTAGGGGAGATGATACTAAACCACCACAATAAGATGACGATGGAAGATCATAACTCAACTTTTTCTTAGTAAAGTCTATCATACGTTGAGCAGGAGCGGTTTGACGCATATTGCCTTGCAGCCAACAAGCTCTTTCCAATGCCTCTTGGAAAGTTATCATAGCAAGAGGTGATGTAGCATCAAACTCCTCTTCCGATTCCGAGTTGTGGTTTATCAACTCTTTAATGCTATCGTCGTTCAAATCTTCAGGACGAATTTCAACAACCATACCCGAATTACTCCATTTACCTCCACGATGACTTGGGCTCATCCCGTTAACAACAATTTGATGAGGCCCACTTGCCGCAGGAACAACAACGCCACCCGGGCACATACAGAAACTGTACACTCCACGACCATCGACTTGTGTTACGAAACTATATTCTGCAGCAGGAAGATAATTTCCTCTACCATTTTTATTATGGTATTGTATTTGGTCTATAAGCAGCGATGGATGTTCCAAACGAACACCAACAGCAATACCTTTTGCCTCTATATCTACATTGTTTTTATATAACCATCTGTAAACATCACGTGCCGAGTGACCTGTAGCCAAAATTACAGGTCCCATAAATCTTTTTCCGTTTGCTGTCTCTATACCTTTTACCTCTTCATTTTCGATGATAAGTGATTCCATACGAGTTTCGAAATGTACTTCACCACCTGCTTCAAGTATGGTATTACGTATAGCCTCGATTACTCGAGGAAGTTTATCAGTTCCGATATGTGGATGAGCATCAACAAGTATATTTGTGTTGGCACCATGTTGACAGAATACATTTAATATTTTATCAACATTACCTCTTTTTTTACTTCTTGTATATAGTTTCCCATCCGAGTAAGCACCGGCACCACCCTCACCAAAGCTGTAGTTGCTTTCGGGATCAACTTTATGTTCACGGCCTATCTTTGCAATATCATTCTTTCTATCTCTAACGTTTTTACCCCTTTCAATGACTATAGGTCGGACGCCCAACTCTATAAGTCGTAGAGCAGCAAAAAGTCCGCCTGGACCGGCACCAACAACTATAGCTTTAGGTTTATTGGAAACATCTGGATATATGGTGTGGATATATTCATCATCTTTAGGCATTTCGTTAATATACAACCTAACTTTAAGATTGATGAAAATCGTTCTTTGACGAGCGTCAATACTTTTTTTAAGAATGCGTAAAGCCTTTATGGTACGTATGTCTATCCCTTTTTCACGACTCACATATTCTTTTACTACATCTTCATTTACACTCTTCTCGGGTGTGACTCTGAGCTGGAACTCTTGTATCATAATTGGTTTATCTTATTTTTGCAAAGATACATAAAATATAGGGTATATTCGTTTATCCAAAGAGGAACCTGAAAGCTTCTTCAACTTTCTTCACCGGAATAATCTCTATTTTAATATTTTTAGTATTAAGCCCCTGCATATTATGCTTTGGAATCAGTATACGCTTAAATCCCAACTTTTGAGCTTCTCCTATTCTCTGTTCTATACGATTTACAGGTCGTATCTCTCCACTAAGACCAACTTCACCGGCCATACATACTCCGGGTTCAATTTCACTATCCATATTGCTCGATAGAATAGCACTGATAACAGCCAAATCGATGGCAGGATCATTGACTTTTAGTCCGCCGGCAATATTTAGGAACACATCTTTTTGTGCTAATTTAAATCCAACTCTCTTCTCGAGTACAGCCAAAAGCATATTCATTCGTCGTAAGTCGAATCCGGTAGCCGAACGTTGTGGCATACCATAGGCTGCAGTACTCACCAGCGCTTGTGTTTCAATAAGGAAAGGTCGAACTCCCTCAATTGCACAAGCAATGGATACTCCACTCATTCCTTCATGGTCCTGACTTAGGAGTAGTTCAGATGGGTTGCTTACTTGGCGAAGTCCATCTTGTCGCATCTCATAAATACCTAATTCTGAAGTGCTGCCAAATCTGTTCTTAATACTTCGAAGTATTCGATACATATAGTGTTGATCACCTTCAAATTGAATTACTGTATCAACAATATGCTCCAACACCTTTGGGCCTGCTATTGTTCCCTCTTTGTTAATATGTCCGATAAGTATAACAGGAATATTACTTTCTTTAGCAAATTTAAGTATAGAGGCAGAACACTCTCTTATCTGGACAATACTTCCCGGTGATGAATCTATACCCTCAGTTGATATAGTTTGGATCGAGTCAATAACAACAATATCGGGTGCAGTATTTTTTATATGTGTAAAAATCTCTTCCAACGATGTTTCACAAACTATCATGCAATCCTTCGAGTTATGCTTTATTCTGTCAGCACGAAGTTTTAGCTGTTGAGCACTCTCTTCACCCGAAACATAAAGCACTTTTTTATCACTCAAACGTAGTACGGTTTGCAAAATGAGAGTAGATTTACCAATTCCGGGTTCACCACCCAAAAGTATCAATGAACCAGGTACAACTCCACCACCCAATACTCGGTTAAGTTCATCATCACGCATATCAATTCTTCTCTCTTCACCACCCTCAATATCCGATAGAATCATAGGTTTTGATTTCATCCCATTATGATTGGCAATAACCTGTCGGTTGGCAGGCTCTTTTCGCACTACCTGTTCCACATAGCTATTCCAAGCACCGCATGATGGACACTTACCTACCCATTTAGGAGAATCTTGACCACAACTGGTACAAACGTAAACTACTTTCTCTTTTGCCATTCTATATCCCTTTACAAATTGGTTTGTTTCTATTTATGCAAATTTAGTTATAATCAGAATTAAATATAAATTTATTAATCGAAGTTATCTAATAATTATAAATAAACATTGACTTATGATAGACTTAATCATTTATATTCACACTCACCACCACAGCATTGATGATTAAATAACGAGAGTGACACACTTTCTTCTATAGCTAATGGGGAGAAACAGATGAGGCCGGGTCAAACGTTATTTTGACCCAGCCTATTTGTGTTTTAGTTATCTTATTTCACTAACTTCTATCAGTTATTTGGTGGAGTACCATTATTAAACTCAGCGTAAGAATATGTTGCCTCAAAATCAGTATTCCCTTTATTTTTAAGTATCTCTTCAAGTTCTTCTGTTACATATATCTGCGCCGGATAATCTGACTGAGCACAAAGACAATAAAACATATTTTCACAATTTGTTGTATCTGTCACTTTGAAATAACGCATATCTATCGATGTAAGCACATAGCAACCATTGAACATGTTTTTCATATCTGTTGCAGTTGGTGTAAAATCCGAGCCAAATGCTACTTTTCTAAGAAAATAGCATCCATTAAACATATCACTCATATCTATGTTATTACTACCTTTCCAAGTAACATTAAACTCTTC
This sequence comes from Bacteroidota bacterium, assembly GCA_023415545.1. Lineage (GTDB taxonomy): Bacteria > Bacteroidota > Bacteroidia > Bacteroidales > Bacteroidaceae > Phocaeicola. The sequence goes on along the minus strand of JAEZKJ010000012.1, from coordinate 12,176 downwards.
AAGTGCCTGACAGTTTTTGAACATACTACTCATATTCGTTACAAAATTAACTTGTAAAGGCATCACGCTGCGAAGAGAAGTGCAGTCTTCAAACATACCACTCATATCGACTACGGTACTTGTTTTGAATTTATCCGGATCAACTTGAATCGTTTCCAAACTAGAACAACCTTTAAACATATTGCTCATATCCGAGATTCGATTGAATAGCTCAAAATTATTCAAATAAAGCGCTTGGATAGAACTGCAATTTTCAAACATTCCCCTCAAGCTTGTCACACCAAACACAGAGAAACTATCAGGAAAACCATCCAAACTAAGACTTCTACAATCTCTGAACATGTAATTCATATATCCTACGCCATCTGTATCAATATTCCCCCAGTTAATATTTTTGATGTAACCAAGACCATCGAACATGCGATTACAATTCGTATTGAAAACAAACTTATTTTCGGTAGTATAGACCATAAGCGTGGTATTTTCAATCTTGGCATAGGCTCGACTATCACCAATGCGTACACCTCCTGTCAACTGGCTTTGAGTCTGAAATGTAATATTTTTAACCTCCTGATTATTACCAATCACCTCCTTTGCAACAGAATTAAACTCTAATCCTGTAGGTAAATTACATTCCCCATTTTCATTGGCCAATGTAACGTTGGCGGTATAAAATTTGCCAGGCTCCACCATCATATTTTCAGGGATGGTGATAGTGCCAACACAAGATTCGCCCTCCACGTTTGCAGCAAAAGTGAACTTAGTTTTGGCAGGATATGCGTTACCGGTGATAAGTAGAAAGATATAAATATCCTTATCTTGTGTCTTTCTTTTTACAGTGATTGTTCCATCTCCCTGCAAGCCATTTCTCACTCCACTCATTGTAAAGTTGGTAAGAGTGTCAACACAAACACCATCCAACTTGAATGACACTTTGAGAATTGCGGTTTTATGCTTAAACTCGATTGGTTTGCTCAAGTCTGTGATATTCTCGGCCATCATCAAGAAGTCTTCATCGTTAAGCGCACCATCTTGTTCCGAAAAGTCGTATCTCAAAACGCCTCCATATTCCGTTCTAAATTTACCATAAACAGCATAATAGGGACCGTCTGATTGTACTGGATTGGTTGATGCAAATTGGTTTCCTGAAGTTTGTTTAAAAAACCAACTATTAAAATCATCATCGAAAACATAAAATGTTTCTGGATTACTGCTATCATTTCGCCATGCCACTTTCACAATTGGATTGCCATCTGCATCCTCACCGGGGGTAAGCACTACACGTGAATTGGTAGATCCCTGGATATTAGCAGTAACAACTACCTTCTCATCCGTACTTTCCAAATCATCGGTTATAAATTCATCACACTTTTGGCAACCTACAAACACCAAAAGCGAGCTCATTAATGTACTGAATATAAATTTCTTCATAACACTACTTTATTTGTCAGACAAATCAAGATAACGGGCCACCCCACTCAAAATCATCAGGATTGCTATTTGCAAAACCTTTCTCTATCTCCACCTCAATAATTTCCACCATAGGCGCCTCGTAAGTCATAAATTCTTCCTGCATCATTCCTATTTATGTTTTACATTTATTAAATAATATCAGTTTTAAATGTAAAAATAAAAAATATTTATGACTTTTTATTAACAGGGATAATTTCTCTTTTTGCTATACAATATAATCTGTTAAATAAATACTGAATTATACTTTTATCACAAAAAAATGGGTATTTGTGATAGTTTGTCTAAATTGTTTTTTATATTTGCACTGTTCCATTCAAAAGAACTCATTTTAATGACAAAATATTATCTTTATATTACCACTACAATGTGTATGTGGAACATGACGTCTACAATGTCCACATCTACAACAATGACCCTTAGGGGTTAATAATAATATTTTGTGTTTCTACGTGATACACGTTTACAGTTGCAAGCAATAACATTTTTTTTACAATCTATTTGGCAAGGGACATTTTCTCCCTTTCTTGATATAAACATTCTAATTACATGAAAGTCATGAAATTCGGCGGAACATCCGTAGGTTCCGTCAAAAGCATTTTAAATGTTAAAAATATTGTTGAAGCAGTTGAAGAACCGGTTATAGTTGTTGTTTCTGCATTAGGTGGGATAACAGATAAACTTATTAACAGCTCTTTAATGGCATCAAAGGGGGATGAAAATTACGAAAAAGAGTATTCGGATATCGTAGAACGCCATCTTTCAATGATAGATGAAATAATTACGCAGGAGGATGTAAAGAATAATCTTCTTACAAATATTAATACTCTTCTTAGTGAACTTAGAAACATATATCAAGGAATATACCTAATAAGAGACCTATCTCCAAAAACTTCTGCTACTATAGTAAGTTATGGTGAGAGATTGTCATCCTTAATAATTACAGCATTGATTGATGATGCCGTATGGTTTGATGCTCGTGGATTTATAAAGACAGAATATAAACATTCAAAATATATTCTTGATTCTGAACTAACAAACAAGCTTGTTAAGACTACCTTTAGTTCATTACCAAAAGTTTCGATAGTTCCAGGTTTTATCTCTTCAGATAAAAAGAGTGGTGAGGTAACAAATTTGGGAAGAGGTGGTTCAGATTATACAGCTTCAATTATTGCAGCTGCTCTTAGTGCTGATTCACTGGAGATTTGGACTGATGTAGATGGATTTATGACAGCCGATCCTCGCGTTATAAATAGTGCATATACTATCAATGAACTGAGCTATGTTGAGGCTATGGAGTTATGCAACTTTGGTGCAAAAGTTGTTTATCCTCCAACAATATATCCTGTATTCCACAAAAATATACCTATATTGATAAAAAACACTTTTAATCCGGAAGGATGTGGCACTATTATCAAAAGTAAAATAGATGATCATTCAAAAGCGATTAAAGGTATATCATCAATTAATAATACTAGCCTTATTACTGTAACAGGTCTAGGTATGGTTGGTGTTATTGGTGTAAACTATAGAATATTCAAGACTCTTGCACAGAATGGTATAAGTGTATTCCTTGTTTCACAGGCCTCTTCGGAAAATAGTACATCTATCGGTGTTCGTAATGAAGATGCTCCTCTTGCATGTATGGTGTTAAACCAAGAGTTTGCAAAAGAGATCTCAATGGGAGAGATAAGTCCTGTTGATGCCGAGATGAACCTTGCAACTATTGCTATCGTGGGTGAGAATATGAAACATACTCCGGGTATAGCAGGTAAACTTTTCGGTACTTTAGGTAGAAACGGTATAAGTGTAATAGCATGCGCACAGGGAGCTTCCGAAACAAATATATCTTTTGTTGTTGAAGCAAAATATCTAAGAAAATCGCTTAATGTTATTCACGACTCTTTCTTCCTATCGGAATATCAGGTATTGAACCTATTTATCTGTGGTCATGGAACAGTGGGTGGACGATTGATAGAGCAGATAAGAAGTCAACAGGAAAAACTTATGAAAGAGCGTAACCTGAAACTTAAAGTGGTGGGTATAGCTAACGGACGTAAGGCTTTGTTTACTCGTGATGGCATAGATCTTTCAAATTATAAAGAGGAACTTGACCAAAAAGGTATCCAATCATCAATCAAAGTACTTCACGATGAAATTATTGGAATGAATATTTTCAATTCAGTCTTTGTGGATTGTACTGCAAGTACTGATGTATCTTCATTATATAAAGATTTTTTGAGCCACAATATATCTGTGGTAGCTGCAAATAAAATAGCAGCTTCATCGGAATATTCAGTATATCGTGAGCTAAAGGATATAGCACGTCACCGGGGCGTGAAATTCTTATTCGAAACAAATGTTGGTGCAGGGCTTCCTATTATCAATACTATAAACGATCTGATTTATAGTGGAGACAAAATTATTAAAATAGAGGCTGTTCTTAGTGGAACTTTAAACTATATTTTCAATAAGATAAGTGCTGATATTCCATTTAGTGCTACTATCAAGATGGCTCAAGAGGAGAAATACTCTGAACCAGACCCAAGAATTGATTTAAGTGGTAAGGATGTTATTCGTAAACTCGTAATTCTTGCTCGTGAAGCCGGTTATCAACTTGAACAGAGCGATGTGGAGAAACACCTATTTGTTCCAAATGAATTCTTTGAAGGGTCTTTAGAGGATTTTTGGAAGAATGTACCTTCACTTGATGCTGACTTCGAGGATAGACGTAAGAGATTGGAGAGTGAGAATAAACGTTGGAGATTTGTTGCTCGACTTGAAAATGGTAAAGGTAGTGTTCAACTTGAAGAGGTTGGAAGCAATCATCCGTTCTATGGACTTGAAGGAAGTAACAACATTATTCTTCTTACAACCGAGAGATATAATGAATATCCTATGATGATTCAAGGATATGGAGCCGGAGCGAGTGTTACTGCAGCAGGTGTATTTGCTGATATAATGAGTATAGCTAATATCTAAAAAAATGAAACATATTATTATTCTTGGAGATGGTATGGCCGATTGGCCTGAAGAATCTTTAAATAATAAAACATTACTACAATACTCTTCCACACCCAATATGGATATGTTGGCAAAGATGGGAAGAGTAGGCCGATTAGTTACTGTAGCTCCGGGCTTTCATCCGGGAAGTGAAGTAGCAAATATGTCGGTTATGGGTTACAATCTTCCTAAAGTTTATGAAGGGAGAGGCCCCCTAGAAGCTGCAAGCATTGGCATAGATTTGAAGGATGATGATATGGCTATGCGTTGTAATATAATTTGCATTGAGGGTGATATATTGAAAAATCATTCTGCAGGACATATAACAACCGAAGAGGCCGATATTTTGATTAAATATTTACAAGAGGAGTTGGGAAATGATATTGTGCATTTCTATACCGGAGTTCAGTATCGCCATCTGTTGGTAATAAAGGGTGGAAACAAAAATATTGATTGTACACCTCCGCATGATGTTCCTTTGAAACCTTATCGACCATTGATGGTTAAGGCTTTAGAGCCAGAGGCTCAACCAACTGCTGATTTGATTAATGAACTTATTGTAAAGTCACAGGAGTTACTTGCTAATCATCCTATAAATTTAAAACGTATATCTGAAGGCAAAGATCCTGCTAATAGCATCTGGCCATGGAGTCCTGGTTATAGACCAAAAATGGAGAAGCTATCAGATAAATATCCTTCCATTAAAAATGGTTCTGTTATCTCTGCCGTTGACTTGATAAATGGAATAGGTAATTATGCCGGCCTAAAACGTATAGATGTTGAAGGGGCTACAGGTTTATATAATACAAGTTATGAGAATAAAGTCAGTGCTGCATTACAGGCTCTTAAAGATGATGATTTTGTTTATCTGCATATTGAGGCTAGTGATGAGGCAGGACATGAAGGTGACTTTAATTTAAAACAACTTACTATCGAAAATCTTGATAAAAAAGTTGTTGGGCCAATATTTAACGCAGTTAAAGATTGGGATGAACCTGTTGCTATAGCTATACTTCCTGACCATCCTACTCCTTGTAAATTGCGTACTCATACCGATGAGGCTGTACCATTCCTTATTTATTATCCGGGAATAGAGGCTGATAGTGTAGAGACTTTCGATGAGGTAGCTGCTAAAAATGGTAGCTATGGATTAATGAAGGAAGATGAGTTTATGAATGAGTTTATGTCCACCGATAAATAATTTATTATGAAATACTATAGTACAAATAAAAAAGCCCCTTATGCAACACTTGAAGAGGCTGTTGTAAATGGATTAGCTTCGGATAAAGGTCTATACATGCCTGAAAAACTTAATAAGCTTCCGGAAGATTTTTTTGAAAATATCGATAAGTTATCTTTTCAAGAGATGGCATACAGAGTGGCTGATGCGTTCTTTGGTGATGATGTTCCGGCAGATGTCCTAAAAGGAATAGTATATGATACATTAAGTTTTGATATACCTGCTGTGAAGGTGAAAGAAAATATTTATTCACTTGAACTTTTCCATGGACCTACACTCGCTTTTAAGGATGTTGGTGGACGATTTATGGCACGACTTCTTGGTTATTTCATTCGCAAAGAGGGCACTGAAAAGGTTAATGTACTTGTAGCTACTTCGGGTGATACAGGTAGTGCTGTAGCAAATGGATTTTTGGGTGTAGAAGGTATTCATGTTTATGTTCTCTATCCAAAAGGAAAGGTTAGTGAGATACAGGAAAAACAGTTTACGACATTAGGTAAGAACATAACTGCTATTGAGGTTGATGGCACTTTCGATGATTGTCAGGCTCTTGTGAAGAGTGCCTTTATGGACAAAGAGTTGAATGAACATATGAAACTTACATCGGCTAATTCAATAAATGTTGCTCGTTTCCTTCCACAAGCATTCTACTACTTCTATGCTTATGCACAGATGAAGAAAATAGGTAAAGCTGATAATCTCGTAGTATGTGTTCCAAGTGGAAACTTTGGTAACATCACAGCAGGACTATTTGGTAAGAAGATGGGATTGCCAATAAAGAGATTTATTGCAGCAAATAATAAGAACGATATATTCTACAAATACTTAAAGAGTGGTGAGTATAATCCACGTCCTTCTGTATCTACCATTGCTAATGCTATGGATGTGGGTGATCCAAGCAACTTTGCTCGTGTTCTCGATCTATATGGATATAGCCATGATGAGATTTGTAAAGACATAGAGGGAACGACTTATTGTGATGAAGAGATAAGTGAAATGGTATCTTCTGTATATAAAGATAGTGGATATCTTCTTGACCCTCATGGCGCTTGTGGATATCGTGCTCTTGCTGAGAACTTAAAAGAGGGTGAAGTGGGCCTTTTCCTTGAAACCGCTCATCCTGCAAAATTCCTTAATACTGTTCAAAGTATTATTAAAGAGGAAGTTTCAATACCTAAAAAACTGCAAGAGTTTATGAAAGGTACAAAACAGAGTGTTCCAATGAACAAGGAGTATGATACATTCAAAAAATATTTAATGAGTGTGGATTAAAGTAATTATTATCTACTATAATATAAGATAATCACTTCTAAAAATGATATGAACCTCGAAAGTTTTCTCTTTAACTTTCGAGGTTCATATTTAGAACTCCACAGTTACACCAATGGTTGGAATGACTGTTCCTGAATCCTGTTTAATGTATTTAATTACATATTTTTGCTGTGGTAAAGGAAGAGAACTATCTTCAATAGTACCTGTGCTTATCGGTGTATCAGGCTCTTTAAGTATACTTCGGGTAATATTTTGAATATCTAAATATAAACCAAGCATCCATTTTTTGAAATACCAACTTTTATCAACTCTTACATCAAGTTGATAGAAGTTTGCTCGTGTTAAAGTATTATATTTTGAATAGTCTAAATAAGGCTTGCCTCTTTTATCCCACTCCAATACAAGTGATGAACGCTCGATATCGTAAGGTGTATATGGTGCTCCACCAATAAAACTTAGTTTTGCGCCAACCATCCACATTCTAGGAAGCTCTTTCATAGCACTTAGGTTTAGGATAAAACCATTATCCCACGCCGATTTAATATAATTACTATTTTTATCTGTTTTATACTCACTATTAAAAATGGTAAGTGAACCTGTTATATCAGCTCCTTTAGCTACTTTATATGTACCCATAATTTCAATACCATAGGCTCTACCTTGGGATACAGGAATAAGTAGTTCGTTGCCAACAACTCCATAATCATCACCTTTACAGGCAAGTGGAATATTGTCGACTACTGACATAGGTATATCGGTATACTTTTTATAAAATAGTTCAGAGTTGAAAGCTAATTTTTCATTTACTTTTAATTCAACTCCAGCAGTTACATGAACAGCCCTCATATACTTTAAATCTTTATTTAACAGTATTCCGCTCTCTTTGTAACCTAATGAAGTATATGCAGGTAACTGATAATAGATTCCAGTTCCAACCGCAGCACTTAATTTTTCGCTGAAAGAGTATCTCATTGATATTCTTGGAGAAATATGATCGAGTGGATTACGCATATTATTGTAATCAAATCCATCTAATCTAAAACCAAAAGCAGTAGAGAATTTATTGTTTGGAGAAAGATAGTTAGCCATAAAGAAACCTCCCCACATCCATCTGCCGAGGTTGGTTATATAGTTATCATAAACGCCCATTGAAAGGAGTTGATTATAATCCATATGATAATTTAAATATGATGCTTCTACTCCTGTTCTTAAATTCCATAGCTCATGTTTAAAACTATATTCTGTTCGTATGTTGGTTTTTTGCTCAAAAGATTTTAGTCGTAAACGAAGTTTGTCAGGATTTGATTCGTCATTATCGATATATTTGGTATTTCTGTTGTCAAGACGACTTGTGCTTACATATACTGCAAATATATTATTATCACTATAATGTTTATATGATGCTCCTATTGTATAAGTGTTTTGTTCAATTACAGGAAGGTAACTCAATATATATTCAGCACTCTCTTTTTTATAATTCTTATTGAGTTTCATTCTGTCAATTCCCATAAGACCAAGAATAGCAATTTCATTTGTACTGTTTAAATTGCTTTTAATTTTAAATTGCCCATCAATATAGTTTGGAAGAAAAGGTAAACCTAGAACTTTGAAAAGAAGCTGAAGATATGATTGACGGATAGAAAAAAGATAAGTTGTTTTTTTTGAAATAGGTCCGCTGCCACTGAATGAAGCTTCTGAAGCTCCTAAAGTTGCTTTATATGCATGAACTAGTGGATTCCCATCACGAAGATTTAAATCCATTACACTACTTAGTGCTCCACCTCTGTTAGCCGGAAAAGCTCCGGTATAGAAGTTTATACTTCTGATAAGATCGGTGTTTAATATACTGACAGGACCTCCTGTTGCTCCCTGAGTAGAAAAGTGATTAATATTTGGTATCTCAATACCATCCATATAAAATTTGTTTTCTGCAGGTCCACCTCCTCGGACAATCAAATCATTTCTATACCCTATAGGTGAAAAAGAGACTCCTGGATATGATTTTACTATTTTAGATATATCTCTGTTTGCACCGGGCATCTTCTCTATATCTTTTAGCTCAATGACTCGAAGGCTTACAGGTGATTCACTTTTCCTTGCGCTGGGCCCTGCTGTTATAGTGACACCTTCAATCTGCTTAGTATCCTCTTCCAAAGGTATCTCAATGAATGGGGTGTTGAAAGATATTATGTAATCGGGTGTAAGCACATTTTTATATCCAATAGAGGATACTTTAAATTTTATTATTCCATGTTCTACACCTTCAATGGTGAAGTTGCCTAACGAGTCGGTCATTGCACCTTTTGTGGTACCATTGATAAGTACATTTACAAATTCTATTGGGGCTCTGGAATATTGATTTATTACTCTGCCCTTAATAGTGGTAGAATTTTTCTGAGCAGATACATTTAAGAAGAGCATCAGAGATATAAATAGGGTAAAATACCTATTCATGCTTACATTGTTTTTATTTAATATATGATCATGCAAGATATAACTTTAGCATAATATATTATCCTTTAGATATTATAAAATCAAGTAACTCTTCGAAATTATAGAAATTATAATTTATGCCATCATATATAAATGAGTATTCCCCCTTTTTGTTTACCATAAGTAGAGGTAAATCATCTTTTTTATCATTAATAATACAAGCATACCCATTACGGTTAAAAGCATTAATAATCCAATGAAGTGTAGTCTCATCATTACACTCTACATTAATTTTTTTATCGCTCTCAACTAATGGATAATATACTCCATGGTCATAGTCAAATTTAATATTATTGTTAGGAAATAGGCTCTCCATTTTCCTACTCAATATAATATCCTCAGTAACTCCACATTCAAGGCCTTTGTTTTTTGTTAGAAGCCACAATCGGTCGGATAGAACAAGAGCTTGTTCTATGTCATGGGTTGAGAGTAGTATAGCTTTGTTCTGTTCCACAGCAAGTTTATGAAGCATGGTCATAATATCAATACGACTTACCGCATCGAGAAATGCTGTAGGCTCATCAAGAATAATAAGAGGGGATTCTTGGACAAGCGCTTTAGCTATCATTACTTTTTGTCTTTCTCCATCGGAGAGTTCAGCAGTATAACAACCTGCTTTTTCCATTATGCCAACCCACGAAAGAGCTTTTTTTATTATTGCATGGTCAGCATTGTTTAAACGTCCAAAGAATCCGGTATGAGGTTGTCTGCCTAAAGCAACAAGTTCGTACACAGTAAGCCCTCCGGCTTGTGTTTTATCAGTAAGAACAACTCCAATATTTTTAGATTTTTCCTTCTCACTATATGATGAAAGAGATTTGTCGTTTAGCATAAGTGTACCCGATAGTGAAGGTTGAGAACCTGAAAGAGTTCTCAAAAGAGTAGACTTACCGGCACCATTTGCTCCAAGCAAAGATGTAAGTTGACCGGTATAAAGAGTAAGGTTAATATCTCGATGTACCAAAGTCTCTCTTTTCCCTGAACGGTAACCTATAGACAAGTTGTTAGCAACTAAAACAGCTCTCTTTTTCATCAATTGAAATATTGTATTCTTTTTTGGTTGATTATAACATAAATAATTATTGGGGCACCTATTATTGGAGTTACAGCATTTAGCGGTATAATTCCCCATTCACCGGGTAGTATACAAATTATATTACACACAAGTGCTATTGCGCTGCCGGTAAGAATAGTAACAGGCATAAGTGAATTATGATTGGAAGTACCAAGCATAAGTCTTGATATGTGTGGTACAGCAAGGCCAATGAAGGCTATAGGACCACAGAATGCAGTTGTAACGGCTGTTAGTATACCTGTTGCTATAAGAAGAATGTTGCGAGTACGCTTAATATTTATTCCAAGATTTTCGGCATAGCGACTTCCTAATAGGAGAGCATTGAGAGGCTTAATCATAAGTATTGTTATGAAGAGGCCCAACAGACAGATAGCTGTGAAGTAAGGAAGTTGGTTTAGTGATACACCACTGAAGTTACCCATTCCCCATATCATATATGATTTTACACCTTCGGCAGTAGAGAAGAAATTCAGTAGTGATATGGCTGATGAGGTGATATAACCGATCATTATACCGGTTATCAAAAGCATAATATTGCTTTTTATCATTGTTGAGAAGAATATTATCACTGACATAACTACAATAGAGCCCAAAAAAGCTCCAAGAAGTATCGCAAGAAATGAGGATACGCTGAATGAAAGGGCAGAAAGTGCTGCTCCTCCTGTTAACATGACAATCGCTACTCCCAAACTTGCTCCCGAGTTAATACCTAAAATAGATGGCCCGGCAAGTGGATTATTGAAGACTGTTTGTAACATTAGTCCACTCGCAGCTAGTGCTGCTCCGCAAAGCATGGCAGTAATTGCTTGTGGAAATCTTGACTCCCAAATAATATATGTCCAGCTACTTTTCTCAACTTCATTACCACAAAGAATATCCCACACGGCTTCGGCCGGTATCTTTATAGAACCGAAAAGTAGGTTGCCGGCTACTAAAACAATAATTAGCAGCGACAACATAATGCAATATTTTAATCCTTTATATCCCAATTTATTCTGCTAATTTACTGAAATATTTCAATTCATAATCCTCTGCTATCTCTGGGTGGAATATTTTAATCAAGTCGGCAAGGAGTAGCTCCGGGTGAAAAGGTGACTCTTCGTAAAATGGAATGTCTTTTGTATTGCATCCATATATATTCCTATTTTTGAATGCTCCAAAATTAGAATATGGTGAGTAGTCATCTTTTAGCTCTTTGTAAGTCTTATCTTTAACCTGATTGTATTTTATGATCCAAAAGTCGGCTTTTTCACCCTTCTCGAATACAGATTCAAAAGACAAAGGAACAGAACCACTACTATTGTTATTGCTGAAAATATAGTTTGCTCCGGCATCATATAATATTTTAGCCATTGTACTGTTCCCTCCTGGAACATACCAAGTAGAACTGCTTTTAAGTTCAGTAAAAACAGATGGTCTATAATTACTATTTAAAGCTTTAGAAGAGAGAGTATTGTACTTCTGTTCAACATGAGTGAATAATGAATCAGCTTCAGCAAGTTTACCAGTCAGAATTCCATAAAACTTCATCCATTCAGCTCGTCCAAGCGCAGATGTCTCCATATAGTCGGCACACTCAATGATTGGCATACCCAATTTTTCCACCTTACCATACCCACCACT
>JAEZKJ010000121.1 GCA_023415545.1 Bacteroidota bacterium | reverse complement strand
TATGATAATCAAAAGTTATTTGATTGAATATTAGATTAGATGGTTTCAAATTGGGGTTACCCTCTCTTATCTGATAATTATCAAGATATTGACGTATATTACTCAACTCAGCCAATGACGGACTTTTGTTATCAATTTTACCTCTATATCTTACAAAAAAATTAGGTGAAGGAGTATAACTTAATCTAAGCATCGGGTTTAAGTACAATTTATTATACCCCTCTCCTTTTTGGGAAAAGGACATGTAAGTAGCACCAATGCTAAATGCACCACTCCATTTTTCGGATGTATAATTCCACTCTGCATATCCATATGTCTCGGCATTATGAAGAGAATTTATCTCATCTTGAGATCCATAATAGTGATTACTTGCATATCCTAAATTCTGTTTAAGTCCAAAAACAGCTTTATTCATATTCATTCCTACTTCATACATTCCCTCTACAATAAGAGTATATTTATTTCCATCTACATTATTTTTAATTAATTTTTCAATAACATTATCTCTGGATATCATGTAATTCAATTTGTCACTTGTAGAGGTATAAATACCAATCACATCGATAAGAAAAGTTTTATTTTTAGCAATCGAATTTTGATAATAAAGATCTAAAGCAGTTGAAGATTCGTGACTTGACTCATCATCATTCAGATTAAATTTCACATTGGGAAATTCCGAGGAGGTAAGTAAACTATTAAGTTGCGAAGTTGGTGTGTTTGTGTATTTACCTCTAAGTGCAGCATTAAACATCCATTTATCACTATTCCGATAATTATAATTAATGGTAAGATAATGGTTATCAAATTTCAGTTTCCCAGGATATCCGGTTTCAGTTTGAGTAACGCTATTACCATCGAGGAATGTATAATCTTCACGATTCATATTATAATACTCTTTGAATGAGGCATGAAGCATATTATAGTTGACGCTCCATTCACTTAGTTTATTATTGTATTTTCCGGATATCCGGTTTTTTCCATATACAGTATTAAAAGCCTCCATTAAGTCAGCCATAAATCCACCACCCTGAAGATTGTTTTTCAATTTAAAGTTAATAACTATAGAAGCATTATTATACCTTGCTCCTGGGTTATCATTACACTCAATTTTACTAACCTCTTCAGGCTTTATTGCTAATATATCGTTTAATTCTACCACCCTTCCATTAATACAAAAAATCGCATTACCACCTCCGGATACAGATATTGTATTGAATAGTGTATTTATTTGTATTCCATTTAATCGTAACTTATCCAGTAAAGAAAGAGCATTATTGGATGTGCTTTTTAAATATTCATTTGGGAAATAGATTTTTTTATCTCCTCTTTGTATTGCTTGAGGAGCGTGAACTGTCACCTCATCAAGAATAACATTTTTTTCTATTGTATCTTTCCTAAATGAAATTTCTGAATTCTGTGCAAAAGCGATAGTGATTGATGTAAAATAGATGGAAAATAATAGTAACTTTTTCATAAAAATAATTTTTAGTTTCAACATTGCGATAAAAGATGAAACGAAATTATTTAGAGAAAAAATGGTTAAGAAAAGTATGGGATGTATCTAAACAAATGTGGGATATAAAGTTATTATCTGGGATGAGTAACAGATTTCTGTGACCAATGGTAAATATTAGGATTCAATTAAATTATATAGTGATGAAGCATATGCACGCGATACCAACGCTGTTCTATCAGTTCCATTAATATGAAGTCTATAACCTTGCGCATTTCCATCAACATGGGAAATTTTATCGATATTAATAATAAAAGCTCGATGACATCTAATAATGTTTGCGTGATTTTTCAATAACTCTTCCACTTGCTTTAATGTACAACGAATTGTTTTCTTTTGAGGTAGATCCTTATCAATATAAAATATATTTATATAATTCCCTTCCGCCTCAATAAATTGAAGTTGAGAGGGAAAAAGTGTTATCGATTCTTTTGTACTACCTTTAATCTCAATTACTTTTTCATTTTCCTGTAGAAGAGTATTATCATTATGAGTATTAGAATTATTTGTACTTCTTCTTTCTAAAGCTCTATTCAGATCAATCTCCTCTTTAAGTCTAGCTGAAAGAATTCTGTTTCTATCAACAAAATATTGGTAAGTAGAGATAAAAAAAGTTATGATAAGAACATACAAACAGTTTATCCAAAATGATTTAAGTTCGAAATTACCTTCAGCATCAAAAAAAGAGTTTTTAATATTACCCGAAAATAAAATAGAGGCATAAAGAGTAATGAGAAGAGCCATAACAAAAATAAAGGAGATGTTATAAATCAAATAGTAATAAACATTATTGTTATGTTCATTTCTCTTAAGTCGAAACACATAAGATGTAATTATATCATTGAGTATGTAAGCAATGGCAGTTAAAAAACCATACCCAATAATTATAGGGTATTTATAATTATTGATCCTATCTATACCAAATGGTTGTAAAAGAGCCATTATTAATACAACTGCTACAGATATAGATATTACACGGTAGGTAAAACTGTTTTTATTCATAAAATAAATTACATCACTTTCTCTTTTCCATGCTCTCCACCCATATTTTTGCAGCCTCTTCAACGATCTGCACACATGGGCGTTTTTTATAATATTGCTCTGTTCTTGTTTCTGGAGTGGAAACAATAGGCGTACCGGCTGAGAGTTTAAGCAGATCAGAACATTTCAATGCTCCATTTCTTCTTTTAAACTCCTCGGCTAACTGTTGAACAAATTCATAATTATTCTTTTTACCATCTTTATCGGACCCTACGGTAGAACCTGTTTCAAGCCCCGCAAGTATAAACATTCCGCAAGCTGCTCCACATGTTTCACGCATACGCCCTATTCCACCTCCAAAAGATGCAGAGATTTTTAATGCTTGTTCTTTTGTAAAACCATATTTATCGGCAAAAGCAGCTACAACAGATTGGCTGCAATTAAAACCTTCTTTAAAAAATTCAACTGATTTTTCTATACGTTCTTTATCCGTCATATCTATTTGGCAACATTATTAATAACTTTATTCTCAATAAAACCTTTTAAGTTGTCAACTGCAATTTGCATGAGTCTGGTTCTTGCTTCAATAGTAGCCCAAGCTATATGAGGAGTTATATAACAGTTTTTAGCACTCAATAGTGGATTATCTGCTAATGGAGGTTCTTGAGATAGAACATCAAGTCCGGCAGCAGCAATAGTTCCATTATTTAAAGCTTTTGCTAATGCCTGTTCATCAATGAGAGGACCTCTTCCTGTATTTATTATTATAGCATTAGACTTCATGAGTGATAATCGTTCTTCATTTACTAAATTTTTAGTACTATCAGTAAGTGGGCAGTGTAGAGAAACGATATCACACTCTTTAAAAAGATCATCTAATTCAAGTTTATTAATTTCAGCAGGTAACTGTGATTTATTTTTAGATGTGAAGGCATAAACTTGCATTCCAAAAGCTATTGCAACTTTAGCTGTGGCCATACCAATATGGCCTAATCCTATAAGACCAATCTTTTTGTCTTTCAATTCACTCATAGGAAAGTCCCAGTAACAAAAGTCTTTGTTTCTACTCCAACGGCCTTCTCTATCTTGATTAGCATAATATGCCACCCTATTTGTAATATTCAAGATATGAGCAAAAACCATTTGTACAACAGAGTTTGTGCTATATGCCGGTATATTTGTAACAACAATACCTCGTGCACGTGCTGCATCAATATCAACAACATTATAACCTGTAGCAAGAACTCCTATATACTTTAAATCGGGGAGTTTATCCATTATTTCAGCCGAGAGAACAGTTTTATTAGTTATTAAAGCTTCTGCTCCTTTACAACGCTCAAGTAGTTCTTCACTACTAGTTCTATCATATATTGTCACCTCACCTAAATCTTGAAAACCACTCCATGAAAGATCTCCAGGATTAAGTGTATATCCATCCAACACTACAATTTTCATACTCATCAAATTAATCTTTATACTTATCTCCCCACAATCTCTCCATTTGCGCCTTCATCTTCTCCTCATGAGCATTTGCTTGAGCATGCCAGAGTCTTGTTTTTTTTACTTCATCAGGTAGATATTGTTGGGCTGTAAAATTATTCTCATAATTATGGGAATATTTATAGTTATCTCCATAACCAAGCTCTTTCATGAGTTTAGTAGGAGCATTTCGAAGATGCAAAGGCACCGGAAGGTTACCTGTTTGTCGAACTAATTCAAGCGCATCATTAATAGCCATGTAAGCAGAATTACTTTTAGGGCTATTTGCAAGATATATTGTTGCTTGAGCTAGTGGTATTCTACCTTCAGGCCAACCTATTTTCATAACTGCATCGAATGCAGCATTGGCAATGAGCAAAGCATTTGGATTTGCAAGTCCAATATCTTCAGAAGCAGAAATTACCAACCTTCTAGCTATAAAAGCAGGATCTTCTCCTCCTTCCACCATCCTTGCCAACCAATATATAGCACCATCGGGATCACTTCCTCGGATAGATTTGATAAAGGCAGAGATTATATCATAATGAAGTTCTCCATCTTTATCATATGCTAAAGGATTTTGTTGAAGTCTATCAACGACCTTTTCATCAGTTATTTCTATATTTATTTCATCACCTTCGGCATCGACGACAAGTTCAAGTATATTAAGAAGTTTCCTTGCATCACCACCTGAATATCTTAAAAGAGCATCATAATTTTTTATAGTTATATTTTTCTCTTTAAGAACTATATCATTAACAAGAGCATTATGTATTAGTTCTATCAAATCCTCCTTTTCAAGTGATTTAAGAACATAAAGTTGACAGCGTGATAATAGTGGTCGAATAACCTCAAAAGATGGATTTTCGGTTGTAGCACCAATAAGAGTTACTATACCTTTTTCAACTGCTCCCAAAAGAGAATCCTGTTGAGATTTGCTGAAACGATGAATTTCATCAATAAAAAGAATAGGACTTGACTGAGAAAAAAAACGGTTACTCTTTGCTTTTTCTATTACCTCACGAACATCTTTTACACCACTTGTAACAGCACTTAATGTGTAGAAAGGAGTATCCAATTTATTTGCAATGATCTGTGCTAAAGTAGTTTTTCCCACACCGGGAGGGCCCCAAAGTATAAATGAAGCAATACGACCTGAATCGATCATTTTCCGAAGAACAGCTCCTTCTCCTACCAGATGTTTCTGACCAATATAATCGTCGAGCGTCTTTGGACGCAATCTTTCCGCCAAGGGTTGTGCCATGAAGATATATATTAAGTTACATAGGCAAAGTTAATAAATGAAATTAACTTTGCCTATGTAACTTAATAATTTTAGAAGGTCATCATCACCATAAATCTTAATCCCCACTTATTAGCTCCGGGGTTATCGAGATAATTCAGACGACGCACATAATCAATGTGAAGAATTTTGAATATATTATGAACACCTATAAAGCACTCCATATATGGCGTTTTGGTATCCATAACGAAGCTTGTAGGTTTTCCGTCACGTGATGGGAATAGGAACAACTCATTATCACCATAATTTTTCATTGGATTGTTCTTATCAGTAAGTTGTCCATATAGCATCTTGAAACCTATAGCTTCGCGCCATTTTAGTTTTTTAAGAAGAGGTATTCTATTAAATATCTTACCATTTAAATCCCATGAAATGTCCATCGATGCATACCTATCATTAAGGAACTCCATGTTATTTATAAGGTTAAAAGTTTCACGTTGTGTAATATACGACAAGTTAGCAGCCGGCATTATCAATAATGGGAATGGAACTTTATTCCATTGGGCACCACCTTTTAAGAAGAGGTCTATTTTACCCCATGATGAGAACCAGAATCTTTTATAGATACCAAGTTCAGTCAAATTATAATTGTATTCACCCCCGAATACCCCTTTGAAACCTGTAGTATGAGATAGAGTAAATACAGGAGCATCGAATGACACCGGCATTCGTCTCTGTTTTGTATTTATAAATGTCTCTCCCGGCGAATATCGCAAAGCAACAGAGGTTTCAAAAGTAGAAATATTAGGAATTAATGTACGTTGGTCATCATTTGTTATATACGATAGTCCACCAGTTGGCTCATCTTCACTATGTTTAACCTCCAAAGTTGTTTTCAATCCACCCTCAATTTCACGTTCATATTTTAAAGATAGATTACGAACATACGACATCTGATCAACAGTAGTTGTTTTAAAAGATACAAACACATTATCTTTATCTGTCTTTAAGAACTTATCTGTTGGTGACATTACATCATACATATAGTTTAAAGTGATTGAGTTTTTAGGATACTCCCTGGGCAAATACTCCTTCTTGTTGAAAGAATATTCTACCTCACCCATATACTTTGATCTGTGATCTTTAAAACCATATGCATAATATCCACGGAAGAAAAGATGAGGATTCAAATTGGCTGTTGTCTGAGCACTCATTCTAAGTCGTAAACCATCAATATAGTTGTTTGATATAGCTGTATTAACCGGTCCTATATCAACCTTACTAGGGTTTTCTTTTGTTCCGGTCTCAACAAAATTCTCTATTAACGCCTTCAGTCCGAATATTACGTATTTAAAACCTGGAATCTGCTCAAGTTTCTTCACAAACAGATCCATAGAACTTTCAGTTTGAGTCAATGGAACCTGACGATATTGTTCCCAGAACTTATCATCTCTCATCATCGCATCCGCCTCCTTTATTTCACTTCCTTTTCGTTTAAAAAGTTGTTGTGGTATATCATCGAAAGCATAATCCGAATATCTTGTTACTCTTCGAACTTGAAAGCCTTGCATAACCTTCATGACCTTTAGCTCTACTATCATATCGTCAACCTTGAGAACTCTTTCACCATTTGGC
>JAEZKJ010000078.1 GCA_023415545.1 Bacteroidota bacterium | reverse complement strand
CTGGAAGAAGTGCGTTTAATACAATTCCAACTATTGCAGCAACAGCAAGTCCTGAAAGACTTGTAAAACCAATAGATATAGAATGTGAAGCTGTTCCATACTGAATACCTATAGCAAGAACAAGTATCAATGCTGCGATAATAACATTTCTAGATTTTGTAAAATCGACTTGGTTTTCAACAACATTTCTAACTCCCACAGCCGAAATCATACCATAAAGAACTAATGAAACTCCTCCCATAGTTGCAGTAGGCATTGCACTGATAAGTGCTGAGAATTTTGGACTAAAAGAGAATAGAATAGCAAATACTGCTGCAATACGTATAACTCGTGCATCGTATACACGAGTAAGATTTAATACTCCTGTATTCTCACCATATGTTGTATTTGCAGGAGCACCAAACAGAGCAGCTAATGATGTAGCTAATCCATCACCTAACATTGTACGATGAAGTCCTGGGTCGGCTAAGTAGTTTCTTTTTACTGTAGATGATATAGCACATACATCGCCTATATGTTCAACAATTGTAGCAAGTGCTATTGGTGTGACTGTTAATATAGATGCTATAATTAAGCTATAGTTAGGATTCATTAATACAGGCAAAATTGTATCCTGTGATTTAATAGGTAATCCTATCAATGGAGCTGATGCTACAGAGGAGAAATCGGCTACTCCAAAAATTGCAGCAACTAGATATGAACCTATAACACCAAGAAGAATAGGAATAATCTTCAACATTCCTCTACCCCAGATATTGGACACAATTACTATTACTATAGCAACTAATGCAATAAGCCAATTTGACTCGCAACTTGAGATAGCAGTACCCGATAGTGTAAGACCAATACTGATAATGATAGGACCTGTAACAATTGGAGGGAAATATTTCATAACCCTTTTTGTTCCATAAAACTTGATTAGGGAAGCAACTAAAAGATATACTAAACCAGCCACGAATACACCAATACAAGCATATGGTAATGACTCACTTTGTGAAAATCCATACTCTTTTCCTAATGTAACAACAGTAGCATATCCTCCTAAAAAGGCAAATGATGAGCCTAAAAAAGCAGGTACTTTGAACTTTGTTAACACGTGGAATAAAAGAGTTCCCAAACCAGCAAAAAGAAGAGTAGCTGATACCGATAAACCGGTTATGGCAGGTACCAGAACAGTAGCACCAAACATAGCAAACATGTGTTGAAGACCTAGCAACAACATTTTAGGACGCCCTAGAGAACGAGCATCGTATATCCCATTCTCCCCAATATGAGTGTTTTCCATTATTGAAATAATTATATATAAATAAAAGTTTTGTCCCTTTGTGTCTGCTTATCAATACCAATTTACGGCGCTTCCTGTATTACTTCTCTGATCCCACTTTAATGCGTCGGTTAGCATACCCGACAATGCACGGATGCTGAAATTATATGATGTAAATGGTTTTAACACAATTCCACACGACATTGTAAAGCAGTGTAGATCACGTGTTATATTAAATGAAGTCATTGAGACCTCTTTTGTGTTGAAATCATAACCTGAATTACCTGTAATATTCCAACGGCTACCCAATTTCAAACTTCCGCTAACATTCAAAGAGTGTGTAACAGAATATGGATAACGCATTGTTTTAATATTTATCTGTTTTCTTCTATCTTCGCTAATACTATATGAGTAACTTAAATTTATCGACCAAGGCATCTTGAATGCTAGATATCCATCCGGATCAATTGAAGCTGTTTCACTCTGTCGTATATTTGATGCGCTCTCTTGCTTTTTCAAATCTTCTTCTTCATCAGTATCTTCCTCAAATGTACTATTTTTTTTATTTTTTTCGTCATCATTTTCCTTTTTCTTAAAAAGATTTTTCCAAGTGTCATTATTTAGAGTGTATGCAAATGAACCACTATATCCACGGAAACGCCCGAAACGGCCATATGACCACTCCGTTCTATTACCAACAACAACATTTCCTTTATCGTCGAATTCATATGCATATGTTGCAAAAGATGCATTCATACTGAACGTATAACTTTTGGTAAGTTTCAAACGGAGATTCATGCTCAAATCACTCCAGTTCTTCTCTTTTACAGCTGTATTATATGACAAATTTGCTGATAACTGATCGATAAGACTTATCTTTTTTACACCGGTAGAATCCTTATCCGATTTGACTTTCATCTCTACATTATTATCAATGGCAAAGTTTATAATACCACTCTTTCCTGTTCCTGGGGCACCAAATGGAGCTCCCTCAAATCTAGAATACTTTACAGTTTGAGGTTTACCATATGAGTCTGTATAAGTATACTCACCATAATAATCATATGTATCAGTACTAAAATCAGGAGCATAGCTAAACCCTACTCTAGGTGTAACAACATGACGTATAGCTTCTATTTTATCGCCAAAAAGTTTACGCCATGGCTTATAAAAACCATAAAGTTTAGTATTAAGATTTACACTGGCATCGTAATTATAAACTCTATAGAAACCATTTTCCGTTGTCTTTATCACGCTCTGAGTCGCCTCATCATACTCTTGATTTGTTCTGTTAAGATACCAACGTTCAGTATAGTTTATTGATGGAACAACATTTATGTATTTAAACAGGTTGAATGTTGCACTTACAGGTATTCTATGTTCCATACCATTGGTCCAACTGCTTATACCTTTTTTAAATATTAAATTATCTTTTGTACGTATAGAGTTTGTCAATCGTCCTGTATACTGAACAGAAATCTTTTCATACCACCTCTCCTGACCTACTGCTTTCTTTCTTTTGAAAGGGTATAGACGAGCTAAGTTAATATCCAAATCAGGAAGACGCACACTGATGGATGAGTCTTTAGTGTTTTGTTCAATATTGAATGTACTTGATATTGTTAGACCTATATCAGAGAAAGTTCTTGAATAGTTAACACTCGATGTTTTAACGTTGTTAGAAAACTGTTGTGGATTATATAAAGAACTTAAACTGCGACGATCATAACTACTTGTAGCAAAGTTTACATTTGCCGAGAATGTAGAGTTAGGATTTGCTTTAGGATCTTGCCTGTGACTCCAATTTATTCTAAAGTCTTTTGTAACAGAGTAGTCAGGAAGATTCTCCTCACCTGTTTTTGTAACAATATAACTTCCATTGAAAGAGCCACTATATTTATAACGTTTGTTATAGTTTGACTGAGCAGATAAGCCCCATGATCCTTTAGTGAAAAGTTCACCTAATACCTTAAGGTCCATTTTATCACTCAATGCAAAATAATATCCTCCATCACGAAGATAAAAACCTCTATTTGAATCATATCCATAAGTTGGCATTATAAATCCGGATGAGTAACTACTATTAAAAGGGAAAAAGCCATAAGGTATAGCTATAGGAAGTGGTACATCACCAACAACTAAATTTGCAGGTCCAAAGACAGCATTTTTCTTTGGCTTAACCTTAGCCATGGAAAGTTGTAGATAGAAGTGAGGATGATCATGATTATCACAGGTGGTATAACGACCACGAGTAAGGAAAATCTCATCATTGGCATTCTTCTTCGACTCCATACTAGTTATATAACCTTCGCCTTGCTGAGTAACAATATTATTTATAAAACCTTTTTTGGTCTTAAAATTATATCGCATCTCCTTGGACTCATATGGAGTTTCACCATCTTTAAACACCGGGGTACCTGTCTCTACTCCTAAAGAATCTTTTACTCCACGAGCGTATACAGTACTACTATCCATATTCATGGAAATAATATCAGATGTAAGTTCTATCTTTTCATAGTTTACCTTACCCTGACCAAAAAGATGAGCAATTCCATCTTCAGTAAATATTATAGAATCGTTTGCTTCATATTGAACTGGAGCATCTAAAGCCGATTTTTTCTTTTTTGGAGTTGTATCTGTGCTTAGAGTATCGACACTTAAAGAATCAACCTTTAGTGGATCAACTTTCAGAGAATCGATTTTATTTGAAGAAATAGTTCGATTAGTTTGCTGAGCTACTGAATTAAAGGCCAGCAACAGAAGCAATGGTATAAATATAAAATTTGAAAATTTATGTCGTTTCAATGGCGTCATTATGTTTTCTTTACGCTTTAAGGTGCAAAATTAATCAATATGCATAAATAATAAAGAAAATAGCCGTAAATAAATTTGTTTAAATCTTAAAGGAATTCTTGGCACCATTTATCAAACCTCTCAACTCCATCATCTCCAAACTTCATCAAACTTTTTCTGGCTTTCTCTACATCTTTCTCTTTATCAAGTTTAGTTTTTGAAAAAAACTTATCAGCAAAACATATCACCTGCTCCTCTAAAGAGATAGGAAGCATCTCTTTTTGAGGTAGTGGAAGATTATTATCTATAATATTCTGTAAAGTTATTCCTGCACCTGTATGACGCTCACACACTAGTGCATGACGTGGATAACCCTCATTTCTTAATAGCTCAGAGCCCAAGACACCATGGCGTATATAAGGATGTTCTCCAAAACAAGATATTCCTGGAGCATTAGTAAATATAATACCGATATCATGAAGCATAGCCGCCTCATAGAGAAATTCTTTATCTAAATTAAGTTCCGGATGATTATTGGCTATCTCTAAAGCTTTATTAGCTACTGACTTACTATGTTTTAAAAGAATATCTCTACATTCAACATTTTGAGAATAATATTTATCTATTATAAACAAAGCATTCATGTTTTTTTTAAATAAAATTATAAATTTGTACAATAATAGTAAATAATCAGCATATAACTATGAGAAAAAGTTCTGTTTTAATTATATATTTATTCTTTATATATATATTATCTTTTGGCAGAGATGTTTATACAGGAGCAGAACAGATGGATAAGCTGATTCCTCTATTAAAAGGGAAAAGTGTTGGACTTATTGTTAACCACTCATCCTTAATTGGTAACACCGGTACTCACCTACTCGACACACTACTGAGTCAAGGCATCAAAATAAAAAAGATTTTTGCTCCCGAACATGGATTTCGTGGAACAGCTGATGCCGGAGAAGCAATAAATAACAGCAAAGATAAAGCTACCGGTATTCCAATTATCTCTTTGTATGGAAAAAACAAAAAGCCTACCACTTCACAATTGAAAGATGTTGATATATTACTTTTCGACATACAGGATGTAGGAGCACGCTTTTTCACATATATAAGTACTCTACATTATGTTATGGATGCTTGTGCTCAAAACAACAAACCTCTTATAATAGCCGATCGTCCTAACCCTTGTGATTATGTTGATGGGCCAATAAGAAAAAGTTATTTGAAAAGTTTTGTATCACTCGACCCGATACCGATTCTTCACGGATGTACAGTTGGCGAACTTGCTAACATGATTAATGAAGAGGGATGGTTGGATAAAAAGTTGAAAGTAAAATTAACTGTAATACCTATTAAAGGTTGGAAACATGGTGAACCATATTCTCCTGTAATAAAACCTTCGCCTAACTTACCTAATGATTTGGCTATAGCGTTTTATCCATCCCTTTGTCCATTTGAAGGTACTGCCATAAGTGTAGGAAGAGGGACCGATATACCATTTCAAGTGATTGGGTCACCTGATATAAAGGTTTACTCATTTAGTTTTACGCCACGCTCAATGAAAGGTTTTGATACTAATCCTTTATATAAAGACATAAAGTGTTTTGGTAATAATCTAATAAATATTACTCCTCCAAAAGGATTAACTCTTCAATATATTATTAGCTACTATAAGGAGTACAAAAAAAATGGTAAAGAAAAACTTTTTTTTACCCGTCCTAAATGGTTTGATACTTTAATTGGAGATTCAATAGTGAGAAGGATGATTATTGATGGTGCTGATGAAAAACATATTCGTTCAACCTGGAAAGAGGAGCTTGATGAATATAAAGAAATTCGAAATAAATATTTACTATATTAACTTTACTTTATTATTATGCTTAAAAAACTACGAGTAACAGCGGCTATTGTTTTTTTTACAATAATAAGTTTGCTATTCCTTGATTTTACAGGAACTCTGCACCATTGGTTTGGTTGGCTGGTAAAGATACAGCTAATTCCTGCAATTTTATCGGTAAATGTGATAGTTATATTTTTATTATTACTATTAACCCTCTTATTTGGACGAATATATTGTTCGGTTATATGCCCTTTGGGAGTAATGCAAGATATATTTATATGGCTTGGAGGTAAAGCAAAGAAAAATAGATTCTCTTTTTCTCCTGCCATAAATTGGTCAAGATGGCTGATGCTTGCCATTTTTATTATTTGTTTAATAGCCGGTGTGCATTTCATTGTTTCTTTATTAGAACCATATAGTGCTTATGGTAGAATAGCATCAAATCTTTTAGCTCCAATTTATGATTGGACAAACAACCTATTTGCCTATATAGCTGAACGCTACGACAGCTATGCTTTTTATAGTGTAGATGTATGGGTAAAGAACTGGATCGTTCTATCAGTAGCAATAGCGACTATTGTTATTCTTTTCATTGTTTCTTTCATTTACGGAAGAAGTTATTGTAATACAGTATGCCCGGTAGGAACTTTTCTAGGTTTTATTTCAAAATACTCTATTTTCCGTCCTGTAATTGATACTACAAAATGCAATAGCTGTGGATTATGCGCACGCAATTGTAAAAGTTCATGCATCGACAATAAAAATCATGTTATTGACTATTCACGTTGTGTGGTTTGCATGGATTGTATAGGTAAATGTAAAAAAGGTGCTATCAATTATAAAAAAGTATCTTATATAAAGAGTGCAGATAATCAAGAAGAGAATATAGCAAAATCTATTGATAAAGGAAAAAGAAATTTTCTTTCTTCCTCAGCAATAATTGCTGCAACAACTTTCATTAAAGCTCAAGAGAAAAAAGTTGATGGAGGACTAGCTAATATTATAGATAAAAAGTCAAGAGAGAATATTACTCGTATTACTCCTCCTGGATCACTAAGCATAAAACATCTTGCTCAACATTGTACTGCATGTCAGTTATGTATTTCTGCTTGTCCAAACGATGTGCTCCGTCCTTCAACATCACTTGATACATTCATGCAACCGATAATGAAGTTTGATAAAGGATATTGTCGTCCTGAATGTAATGAATGTTCAAGTGTATGCCCAACGGGTGCTATAAAACCTATCACAATAGAAGATAAGAGTGCAGAACAGATAGGTCATGCTGTATGGGTAGTTGAAGCATGTATTGCTAATACAGAAGGAGTAACTTGTGGAAACTGTGCTCGTCATTGTACAACGGGTGCAATACATATGGTAAATCCAAAAGATGCTAAAAGTGAAGATATACTTATTCCTGCAGTAGATACAGAAAAATGTATCGGTTGTGGAGCTTGTGAAAACCTTTGTCCTGTACGACCACTCAGTGCAATTTACGTAACAGGGAATGAACGTCATCGTAAAATATAGAACATTATGGAAAACAAGAAAGATATATCAAGAAGAAATTTTTTAAAGGTATTTGGTAGTGGTCTGGTAGCGACTAGTGCAATGTTGTATGGATGTTCTTCCTCAAAAGAAAAATCGTCCGGAAGTTCAGAAGAGCAAAAAGGTGAAATTCCTACCGACAAGATGACTTATAGAATTACTCCAACAACAAAGGATAAAGTATCGATTCTTGGTTATGGATGTATGCGTTGGCCACTTAAAGAGGATGCTAAAGAGGGTGAAAACCCGATAGATCAAGATGAAGTTAACCGACTTGTTGATTATGCTATAGCACATGGAGTGAACTATTTTGATACAGCTCCTGTATATATTCGTGGTTTTTCCGAAAAGTCAACAGGTATTGCCCTAAAGCGACATCCAAGAAATAAATATTTTATAGCAACGAAAATGTCCAACTTTTCGGACTCTTCACGTGAGAACTCAATAAAGCTATATAAAAAATCATTTGAAGAGCTACAGGTAGATTATATCGATTACTACTTACTTCACTCCATAGGTGGAGGTAAAGATTGCATTCAAACTCTTCATGAAAGATTTATTGATAATGGAATTATTGATTTCCTTGTAAAAGAACGGGAGGCTGGAAGAATCAGAAATTTAGGTTTTTCATACCATGGTGACGTAAAAGCATTCCACTATCTTTTAGATATGGATGTAAAGTGGGATTTTGTTCAGATACAGTTAAACTATATAGATTGGATTGAGCCTAAAGGTGCATCAGTAAATGCCAAATATCTATATGATGAACTACAAAAGAAGAATATTCCGGCTGTAATTATGGAGCCTCTTCTTGGAGGTAGACTGGCAACATTAAATGACCATCTTGTAAATACATTAAAGCAGGAACGTCCTCAAGATAGTAATGCTGCTTGGGCATTCCGTTTTGCCGGCTCACCTGAAGGAGTGTTAACAGTATTGAGTGGCATGACATTTATGGAACATCTTCAGGATAATATTCGCACTTACTCTCCTCTTGAACCTCTGTCGGATGATGAAAAAGTACTTTTGGAGAAAACTGCTCGCGAGTATTTACAATACCCTTTAGTGGCATGCACAAATTGTGAATATTGTATGCCTTGTCCTTATGGAATAAACATACCAGGAATATTTATGCACTATAACAAATGTGTAAATGAAGGAAATGTTTCGCAAAGCGCAAAAGATGAAAATTATGCTAAAGCAAGAAGAGCTTTTCTTGTTGGTTATGACAGATCTGTTCCAAAATTAAGGCAAGCAAACCACTGTATAGGATGTAATAAATGTGTAAGTCTTTGTCCGCAAAAGATAAAGATTCCTAGAGAACTTCAAAGAATAGATGAATATGTAGAGAAGATAAAACAGAACATATTATAGGTAAAATAAAAACTAGATTACTTATTTAGTGTAACCTAGAAGTTTTATTTTTTAACAATTAATCCCCGCTAGAAATGATGTATCCCAAAATAGTTTGTATCAAACTATTGAGAATCATATAAAACAATTCTAGCGGGGATTATTGTCCAAATACTTTTCCCTTTGAAGAATGTTACTACTCATTCTTGTTTTTATTTAATGAATCAACTTTTTTTTCAGGGAAAGCTATATGTGTTTAAAGATTGAGCTTTCAGTTATCCTCAACTTATTTTTAACTCTATTAATATTTAAGACGTGAAAGTTTTATAATTAAAAGCTTTGAAATCTTTTTTAATTTAAAACGTATTATATGATAAAATATTACTTCATATTTAGAGTCTCTAAAAATCTTTTTATCACCTCAGGCTTTCCTGTATGTTTTGAATCATCTTCACTCAGTTTACATGTTTCATTATAGAATGTCCACGATTCAGTAATCTTAGCCGCAACAAGTTTAATGACAATATTCATAGGTTCCACTCCATCAAAATCATTAGTGAAATGGGTTCCTATACCATAAGATGGTTGGCAATAATCTTTGGCAAATTTCTGAATTTCTATAGCTTGAGAAGTATCCAAAGCATTGCTGAACACAACTTGCTTACTTTTTGGATCAATTCCTAAAGAACGATATTTTTCGGATATTTTTAAAAGCTGTTCTCTATTATCACCACTATCTATTCGTAGTCCTTTAAATAAGTTAGCAAAATCTTCCGAGAAATTGAGACTGAATATATCCCATCCGAAGCTATCATAAAGATAAGTTCCTAAAGCTCCTCGGAAAGTATTTCGCCAAGAGTTCATTGCGATATGATTTGCCATCTGTGGTCCATACATACCTCCAATAGCGCAGACAAATTCGTGTGCCATTGTTCCAACAGGAATCAAATCATATTTCATGGCAAGGTATATATTACTTGTTCCTACAAACTTACCGCTCCATTTTTTGCTCAAGCTGCAATCTTTCATAGCTCGAACCACGGTATCTTCTGCTTTAAAAGAGGCTCTTCTTCGTGTACCAAAATCACTATATACACATCCTGCATCTAATAAGCGACTGGCTTTTTCGTATGATTTTTTATAATATTCATCATATTCGAACGAGCTATCTTGTCCGGTCATTATATAATAAAGTTCGGAAATTATTGCGAGTACTTTCACTTCAAGCAAAATAGTATCTGCCCAACTACCTTCGAACTCCACATGCAGATGTCCATCATCATCTTGCCACGCTTTAACCCATTCACGTTTAAATCTATACCCCTTGAGATAGTTATAGAACCAAGATGGAATATAACAACATCTATTTTTCATGAACTCTATCTCCTGATCGGTAATAACCAATGACTCAAGCATTACTATCTGATTGTTTAACTCATCGGCAAAACCATTTGGGTAAACGGTATTATTTCTATCTGTAAATGAATATTTTACTTGTGCTCGTGGAAAATTATCAATTACAGCACAACACATTGTAAATTTATACAAATCGTCGTCTGTAAAATGGGTTATAATCTGTCTCATAATTATATTCTTTGTATAAAAATAGATATTTACTTTACAATCCTTTACTATCTTTCTTCCTTTTTTTCCAAAGTTGATAACTATTAATAATATTTTGCCAAATTACATAACTACCTGGCCCAACCGAGGTTAAAGGATTAAGAAATGTGAACGCCATCCAAATAGCAAGTACAGTGTTCTTCTGCCCTAATGCCTGTCCGGCACTGATTCTATCATTATAAATGCTTCCAATTCGCTTCCCCATAAAAAATTGAAAGCAACATATAATTAAACTTACAAAAATTATCTCGATTTCAATTCCTGATGAAGCATTACTGTTTACAAGCGAACGCACAGTCTGGCCTGTTACAATGGTCAAAGCAGCAACCCAAATATAAAAAGCAAATCCATTATGCTTTGCAAGAAAAGCGTGTACTTTTGGTGAAAAATACTTTAATAACAGAGCCAATATAAATGGAGATAGAAGCAAAGGAAATACTTTAGACAATATTTTAAAGAAAGCAACAATAAATGTAACATTTGTTTTTGGCTCCAAAAGTGGAAATAGTAGTGGAACAACAATTGCGACAAAAATATTTGAGATTAAAGTATATGTCGTTAATGATGAAGCATTGCCACCCAACTTTGCTGTAATAACAGCTGCAGCTGTCGCAGTAGGACAAAGAAGACATACTATTGCTGATTTAAATACAATATCATATTCATAAGTTAGATTTCCAAAAAGGATAATTAATGAAATAATAAGTGTAGAAAATAGCTGAATTAACAAAAGCCAAAGATGCCATTTTTTTGGAAACAGTTCTTTAAGTTCAACTTTACAAAAAACCAACAAAAGCTGAGCGAATATAAGTAATGGGGTGATAAAACTTATAAACTCAAGTATGTAAGGTTTAGCAAAAGATAAATAGGACACACCTGAAAAAACAAAATATGCTGCCGCACCTAAAAGCATTGCGAAAGGTAATGCCCAATTTTTTACAAAAACTATCATATCAAAAATTAAAATTTATTTCTGTCATATTATTTAAAATGCAAAATAACCAATAATTAAGTTTAAAATAGCTCTATTATGCCTATTTTGTCTATTTAATAATTGATTTTTCATAAATCAAAGAAAGAAATGTTTAGTTTTATTTTAAATTGCCTAAATTTGCATATTATATAGAAATGAACAGATTTAGATTTAAAATAGTATTTTTTATTTGTAGCATTCTGCTATTTTCTCCTCTCTCAATAAATAACATTTTGGGAAAGGATTTTATTGTTGTAATCGACGCTGGGCATGGGGGAAATGACCCTGGAGCTATTGGTAAAATAGGAAAAGAGAAAGAAATCAACCTGAAAGTTGCTTTAAGATTAGGTGAACTTATAAGCGCTAACTCACCAAATACTAAAGTAATATATACTCGTTCAAAAGATATTTTTCTTCCTCTAGATAGAAGAGCTGAGATAGCTAATAATGCCAAAGCTGATCTTTTTATATCTATCCACACTAATGCTGTTGCTAAAAACGCACATAACATTCGAGGTACAGAAACATATACTTTAGGACTTCACCGTTCAGATGAAAACTTTGAAGTAGCTAAACGAGAGAACTCAGTTATTCTTGTTGAGAATGATTACAAACAAAGATATGCCGGTTTTAATCCAAACTCGGCCGAGAGTTATATAATGTTTGAATTTCTTCAAGATAAAAACATGGAGAGTAGCGTAAAGTTTGCTAAAAGCATACAAAGCTCATTTAAAAATCATGTTGGAAGAGCAGATCGAGGAGTTCATCAGGCTGGTTTTCTCGTACTAAGAGCAACATCAATGCCAAGTGTTTTGGTTGAGTTGGGTTATATATCTAATCCTACTGAAGAGAAATACCTTATTTCCAACGAAGGTACAAATAGCTTAGCACGTGGAATTTATAAAGCTTTCACAAATTACAGACGATCAATTGACAACAAAGCTAAATCTATCATTAATGATGATAATGATGAACTATATTTAGTCAATAGTACTAAAGATTCCAACTCTTTAAAAGATGACAATATATCCAAAAAAGATTCGGATATTAGTGTTAGTACAGTACCGACTCCTGCTCCAATTAATATCAGTAATGATATTGATAAAGAGAAAACAAACAATCTTCTGGTAAAACCTGTTTTTAAAATTCAGATTGCCGCTTCCGAAAAACTATTGAAAGGGAACGATAAATTTTTTAAAGGCCTTACTCCTATTGATTATTACAAAGAAAAAGGTATATATAAATATACTTATAAATCGAATACTGACTATAATGAAATTTTGAAAGTCAATAGAGAGGTCAGAAAACTATTTAAAGATGCTTTCATAATAGCTTTTAAAAATGGAGAGAAGATTGACGTTAATAAAGCTATTCAAGAATTTAATGAAAAAAGATAATTAAAGAGATTAAAATGAAAAAAGAGATAAAAATAGGGTTGATAGGAATTATAGCTTTGGTTATTCTTTACTACGGAATAAATTATTTGAAAGGTATTAATTTATTCCAATCAAGCAATTTCTATTATGTTGAATATAGTAACATTAATGGACTTGCCGGCTCAAGTCCGGTATTTTCAAACGGATATAAAATAGGTACTGTTAGAAAAATTGAGTACAACTACCAAAAACCAGGAAGTGTAATAGTTATGGTTGAGGTTGATAAAAATATGCGCATACCTAAAGGAAGCTACGGTGAACTGGTTGCTGAAATGCTTGGTACTATAAAGATGAATTTGATTCTTAATAAAGATGATTCATATTACACACCTGGCGATACCCTAAAAGGTGTGGTAAATAATGGAATAATTGGTATAGCCGAAAATCAACTTCTTCCTGAATTTCAGAAAATATTGCCTAAAATGGACTCTATTTTAGCTTCATTGAATAAACTGTTGGCTGATCCATCTGTAGCAAATACAATGCACAATGCCGAAATTATAAGTGAAAACTTAAAACATACTACAGCATCTCTTAATCGTTTCATGAATAATGACCTAAAGAGTATCAGCAATAATATTAATGTTATAACTACTAATTTTGCTGATATAAGTTCCGAGTTGAAAGATTTGAATTATAGAGAAACATTTAGCAAAATTGACTCTACTCTTTATAATGTTCAATTATTAACCGATAAGCTCAATAAAAAGGATAACAGCTTGGGACTATTGTTTAACGATCCTACTTTATACTATAATTTAAGTAGCACAACAGCCAATGCTGCACTCCTATTAGAGGACTTAAAAGCTAATCCAAAGAGGTATGTACACTTCTCTTTATTCGGTAGAAAAAATAAGTAAAAAACACTCTTATTTATATTTACTCTAAATTACGAATTAGCTATTAATTTATTTAATTCACTCAAAACATCGAAATAACTATTTCTATAAACATTTTTTACTTGTTTATTTAAGAAAAATAACTCAATAATACAGCTATTTTATTAATAATCAGAGAGATACAAAAATGCAAATATACTAATTTTATGTTTTAAAATAGCTTTCTCATAAAGAGTTGATTATTAATTATTTAAATAAACGAAAAGAAAAACAAGAAAAACGCTATTTGTTTTTTTGAAAATAGATTTAGAAATTTGCATAAGTAGAAGTTTCCTTTTTAATAATAACCGCCTTATATGATTGTAAACGATCCTGTCGTTTTATGGAAGCATTGTCTTAGTATAATTAGAGACAATGTAGCAGATACGACTTTTAAAACATGGTTTGAACCAATTGTCCCCATTAAATATGAGGATAAAGCATTAACTATTGGTGTCCCAAGTCCATTTTTCTATGAATTTCTTGAAGAAAAATTTGTGGACTTACTACGTTCCGTTCTATACAAAGTTATAGGAGAAGGAACCCAATTGATGTATAGTGTTCTAACTGATAAAACGAATCATATATCCGTCAATCTTAAGGGAGGAAATGTATCACCTGCCATTACTAAACCAACTTCTACACAGCAGGTAAATAGAACTCCCAATTTAGATCAAGCGCCTGCAGTTCAGGAGCTTGACCCTCATCTAAACCCTAACTATAACTTCGAAAATTTTATAAAAGGATCAAGCAATGAATTTTCTCGTACTGTTGGTGAAACTGTAGCGAAAGATCCGGCTAAAACATTTAACCCTCTTTTTCTATATGGTCCATCGGGTGTGGGAAAGACTCATTTGACTAACGCTATAGGAACAAAAATAAAGGAATTGTATCCAAATAAACGTGTTTTGTATGTTTCTGCTCACCTTTTCCAGGTTCAGTATACAGACTCTGTACGTACAAATCACTTCAACGATTTTATTAGCTTTTATCAAAGCATTGATGTTCTTATTATTGATGATATACAAGAATTTGCCGGAGTTACTAAGACTCAAAACACTTTCTTCCATATCTTCAACCATCTACATCAAAATGGTAAACAGCTTATTCTTACATCCGACCGTGCTCCTGTAATGCTACAAGGTATGGAAGATAGACTTCTTACCCGTTTTAAATGGGGATTGGTGGCAGAACTTGATAAGCCTGATGTTGAGTTAAGAAAGAATATTTTACGTAACAAGATAAAAAGAGACGGACTTATTATTCCTGAAAATGTAATAAATTACATAGCAGAGAACGTGAATGAAAGCGTCCGTGAACTTGAAGGTATCATAAATTCACTTCTTGCTCAATCAATACTATTCAAAAGAGAGATAGATTTGGATCTTACTCAAAGGATAGTAAAGAAAGCTGTTAAATGTTCTGAAAGCAAGCCTCTTTCTATTGAAGATATTATATCTAAAGTATGTGCTCATTACTCTATTGAGGAATCAGCGATTCATACAAAGACAAGAAAAAGAGAGATTGTACAAGTTCGACAAGTAGCTATGTATCTTGCAAAAAAACATACCGACTCTTCATCTTCTAAGATTGGTCAAATAATTGGTAACAAAGATCATGCTACAGTACTTCACGCTTGTAAAATAGTAAAAGATCAAGTGGAAGTTGATAAGAACTTCAAATTAGAGATTGAGGAAATTGAATCTTCACTTAGAAGCAGATAGTAAAAATATAAAACAATAAAAAAGCGAAATAGCCAAAATGACTATTTCGCTTTTTATATTTTCATATCTTTTCTATTTAATAAAGCCTTGATCGGTTAATGTATCAAACAAAAGTTTACTGATAAATTCATTATCATCTTTTTTATACCTGACGTCAGTATATACTTGAGCTAAACTTTCTTTACCATTCTCAGCAACAAATTTCAAGTTCTCTTCTAACCCTTCCTTTACCTTATATATTAACTTAATTGCATCAGGTGTATAATCAACATATTTTTCCTCATGAACTAAAGCCTTAAAGTTTAATCTATCACTCTGAACAGGCTCTTCATCTGGATACCCAACTGTTATGGTAGCTATAGGTACTACAAGTTTTGGTAAGTTAAGGATATCAATAATCTGTTTCGAATTATATATCGTTGTTCCTAAGTAACAAGTTCCCAATCCCTTCTGCTCAGCTAGAGTAATAAATTCCTGAGTAACAAGAAGTGTGTCAATGGCTGCATTTAAGAAAGATAAAAAGTTATCGTATCCGGGAGTAGCATTACTTACCTCACACCATTTCACAAATCGATTAAAATCAGCACAAAAAGTGAGAAGAACAGGGGCATTCATCACCATTGGCTGATTGAAATGAACAGGAGCCAACTTCTTTTTCATCTCCTGGTCACGAGTGACAACAACACTATATAGTTGCATATTACCCATAGTTGGTGCTCTAAAAGATGTTTCAAGCAACGTATTTATCAACTCTTTTGATACCATTTTGTCACTATACTTACGTATAGTACGCCTGTTTTTTATTGAATCCATATCATATTTATTTTATATACAAATATAAAAAAGAATAAAATTAAGTTCACTAAAAAACTAATAAATATTTGAGCATTAACACATACACTAAAAACTATTTTTGTATATATAAAAATACACAATTAACCAAAATGGAAAACTTTTTATTTTTTTCAAAATTCTTTTTACTTGATTATCAGGTTATTAACAATTAAAAGTGGATAACTTTCAAAATTGTTGAAATCTTTTTCTTCGATATTTTTGTTTATTCAAAAAACATATTTAGTTTTGTGACGTCTTTTATTATGAAAAGTAAACTTCTACTACTTAACTTTTCATGTAATAATATTTTAAACATTTTGGATATTGTGGATAAACAATCTTACACTTACAATGAGGCTTTTGAAAAATCATTAAAGTATTTCAATGGCGACGAACTTGCTGCGCGTGTTTGGGTAAACAAATATGCTGTAAAGGACTCATATGGCAACATCTTTGAGAGTTCTCCAGAAGATATGCACTGGAGAATTGCAAATGAGATTGCCCGCATAGAATCTAAGTACAAAAATGGTCTATCTGCTCAGGAATTGTTTAATCTTCTTGACCACTTTAAGTACATTGTACCTCAAGGTAGCCCTATGACTGGTATTGGAAACGAATATCAGGTGGCTTCACTTTCTAACTGTTTTGTTATTGGCATCAATGGTGATGCTGATTCATATGGTGCTATTATCCATATTGATGAAGAACAAGTTCAACTTATGAAGCGTCGTGGTGGTGTAGGTCATGACCTATCGCACATCCGTCCAAAAGGTTCACCGGTTAAAAACTCGGCACTGACATCAACTGGTCTTGTTCCTTTTATGGAGCGTTACTCAAACTCCACTCGAGAGGTTGCTCAAGATGGACGTCGTGGTGCCCTTATGTTAAGTGTATCTATTAAACATCCTGATTCCGAAGCTTTCATCGATGCTAAGATGACTGAAGGTAAAGTCACCGGAGCAAATGTATCTGTAAAACTTGACGATAAGTTTATGCAAGCTGCAGTCGATGGAACAACATATACCCAACAATATCCTATAGATTCAGCAAATCCAACTTTCACTCATGACATTGATGCATCTGCTCTTTGGAAGAAGATTGTACACAATGCATGGAAATCAGCTGAACCTGGTGTATTATTCTGGGATACAATAATACGTGAGTCTGTACCTGATTGCTACGCAGACCTTGGCTATAAGACTGTATCAACAAACCCATGTGGAGAGATTCCTCTCTGTCCATATGACTCATGCAGACTTCTTGCTATAAACTTATATTCGTATGTTGTAAATCCATTTACAAAAGATGCTTATTTTGATTTCGACCTATTCAAGGATCATGTTGCAAAGGCACAGAGAATAATGGATGACATTATCGATCTCGAATTGGAGAAGATAGAGAAAATAATGCATAAGATCAATGCCGATCCCGAAAACGAAGAAGTTAAATTAACCGAAAGACATCTTTGGGAAAAGATATATAAGAAAAGTAAAGAAGGAAGAAGAACAGGTGTTGGTATCACTGCTGAAGGAGATATGATTGCTGCCATGGGATTAGTATATGGCACAGAAGAGGCTACTGAATTCTCTGAAAAAATCCATAAAACTATCGCTATCGAGGCTTACCGTTCTTCTGTTAAGATGGCTGAAGAGAGAGGTGCTTTCGAAATATACGATAGCGCTCGTGAAGCTAATAATCCATTTATCAATCGTTTGAAAGAGGCTGACCCTGAACTTTACAACGAAATGGTAAAATATGGTAGACGAAATATTGCATGTCTTACCATAGCTCCTACAGGTACAACAAGTTTGATGACTCAAACTACTTCAGGTATTGAACCTGTATTTATGCCTGTTTACAAGAGAAGAAGAAAAGTTAATCCTAACGATCCTGAAGTACATGTTGACTTTGTAGATGATACAGGTGATGCTTTCGAAGAGTATATCGTTTATCACCACAAGTTCATGACTTGGATGCAGGTGAATGGTTATGATACAAATAAACGTTACTCACAAGAGGAGATTGAAGATTTAGTTAAAAAATCACCTTATTATAAAGCAACTTCCAACGACGTTGACTGGCTTATGAAGGTGAGAATGCAGGGTAGAATCCAGAAATGGGTCGATCACTCTATCAGTGTAACTATCAATCTGCCAAATGATGTTGATGAGGATCTTGTTAACAGACTTTATGTTGAAGCTTGGAAATCAGGTTGCAAGGGTTGTACAGTTTATCGTGATGGAACACGTTCAGGAGTACTTATCTCAACAAAAGATAACAAAAAGAACGAAGTTCCTCCTTGCAAGCAACCGGATGTAGTTGAAGTTCGTCCTAAAGTTCTTGAAGCTGATGTAGTACGTTTCCAAAATAATAAAGAGAAGTGGGTAGCTTTCGTTGGATTACTTGATGGACATCCTTACGAAATATTTACCGGTCTTCAAGATGATGAAGAAGGTATCTCTTTACCAAAATCTGTCACTAGTGGAAGAATTATTAAGAATGTTGATGAAAATGGCAACAAACGTTATGACTTCCAATTCGAAAACAAGAGAGGATACAAAACTACAGTTGAAGGTCTTTCTGAAAGATTCAACAAAGAGTATTGGAACTATGCTAAATTGATTTCAGGTGTCTTGCGTTGGAGAATGCCTATTGACAGAGTTATCAAACTTGTTGACTCATTACAACTTGATAGCGAAAACATCAACACTTGGAAGAATGGTGTCGAGAGAGCTTTGAAGAAATATGTTATCGACGGTACAAAAGCTGAAGGACAGAAATGCCCTAACTGTGGTAATGAGACTCTGATATACCAAGAAGGCTGTCTTATCTGTAAGACTTGTGGAAGTTCACGTTGTGGATAATATAACATTCAATGAAAGCAACTGATATGTATATAATAATGAAAGGCATAAAATTTTATGCCTTTCATGGTGTTTTAGAACAGGAGAAAAAGATTGGGGCAAACTTTATTGTAGACCTCAAAATAAAGACAGATTTTAGCAAAGCTGCTATTACTGACTCTTTAGAGGACACAATAAGCTATGCAGATATCTTTAATGATATAAAGAGAGAGATGGAAATTCCATCACTCCTTCTTGAAAATGTTTGTCAAAGAATTTGCGAAAAGCTATTTGAATCATATCCAAAAATTGAATATATAAATATCAGATTATTTAAAGAGAACCCGCCAATGAATTCCGACAGTAAAGCTGTAGGAGTTGAGATGAGTTTCGAAAGATAAATTGGATTAATATCGACATATAATAATAGAATATTTACCGATAAGTCATATTAAATACTAAATATGCCAGCTAGAACATAATCTAGCTGGCATATTTCATTTAAAAAGTGTGTTTTATCACTTTCTTTTTTTATAATAAATCAACTATATATCTATTATAAGCTATCAAAATCAAGTTTTAGGTCAATATTTATAGTATATATTGAAGTATGCACTTGTTAAAGATCAGAGTACTTTTTCACTCCATCAATATAATATCTTTTTATA
The DNA here is from genome assembly GCA_023415545.1 of Bacteroidota bacterium. Classification (GTDB taxonomy): domain Bacteria; phylum Bacteroidota; class Bacteroidia; order Bacteroidales; family Bacteroidaceae; genus Phocaeicola. The sequence continues at coordinate 2,260 of JAEZKJ010000078.1, read as the reverse complement.
ATGCTATAACGAGCTATCTCCTTCAAATCAACAGAAGTAGAGAGAGTCAAATTTTTGGTTCTATCATCCTTAAAATCACTTTTCATTCTATTATACTCCTTACGTGCATTCATTACTGCTTTATAATTTGGCAAGTCACGTTTAAGAAGGAATAGAGTTGCAGCGACATAATCAAGGAAAGTTCTTATCTTCATAACTTTATCAAGACTCAAAGACGAAGAGTTTTTGTATAACATAAGAAGGTTGTTACGGAAATTAAGAAAAGTTTTTCTTGGATTCTCTTTTTTAAGAGTAGCCCCTCCTACATGATAAACTTTACTCTGTGGAACACATACTATACGTCGTCCTCTTGCACGAAGTCGCCAGCATAAATCAATCTCCTCCATATGAGCAAAGAATCGTCCATCAAGGCCTCCAACTTTAAGGTAATCCTCAAGACGAATAAAAAGAGCCGCACCTGTTGCCCACATTACATCTGCAATACTATCATATTGCCCCTCATCTTTTTCTACACTATCGAATATTCGTCCACGACAGAAAGGGTAGCCAAATTGATCAATATAACCACCACAAGCTCCTGCATATTCAAAATATTCTTTATTGCGATAGGATAAAATCTTTGGCTGACATGCTGCTACATCACTGTTTTTATCAAGATATTCAGTCATAGCATCAAGCCATGATTGCGTTACCTCAACATCACTATTAAGAAGAACAACATATTCAGCCTCTACCTGCTGTAAAGCCATATTATAACCATCAGCAAAACCATAGTTTTTATCAAGAAGTATCAGCCGAACTTCAGGAAACTCATTTTGTAACACAGTAACAGAATCGTCAGTCGAGCCATTATCGGCAACACAAACCTCGACATAATCACTGATAGAGTTCTCGATGACCGATGGAAGAAACTTACGAAGCATCTCTGCACCATTCCAGTTCAAAATAACAACTGATACTTTTTTCATAACAACTAAAATTAAAGGTTTAATAAACTTTTTTTGCTGACAGCTATAATTTTTTATATAATATCACCTTTAAGTGAAGTTTTATCTTCATTAAAATCTCCAAGTCGTACACGTATGATCTTATTGTCAAGTGAAGAGTCGAATGGCAGTTCTACACGAATATAGTTTTCGGTAAATCCATGCATAAACTCTCCCTTTTTAGCCTTTTCCATAAGTACCAAAGCTTCCTTACCTATGTGTTTTTTATAAAACTCTAGAGTCTTTTCATCCGAAAGAGCCAATAATCTTTGACTACGTTCATGCTTCTGCTCTGTAGATACAACATACTCAATCTTTAAAGCTAAAGTACCTGGTCTTTCTGAGTAGCTGAAAACATGAAGTTGTGAAACGTCCATCTTCTTAACAAAGTTGTATGCATCCTCAAAATATTGATCTGTCTCTCCACGAGTACCAACAATAACATCAACTCCTATAAACGCATGTGGAATCAAGGATTTTATCTTATCAATTTTATGTGCAAAAAGCGCTGTATCATAACGGCGACGCATCAATTTGAGTACATCATCACTTCCACTTTGCAAAGGGATATGAAAATGTGGCATAAACGCTCTTGATTGTGCAACGAATTCTATGATCTCATCAGTTAATAGGTTTGGTTCTATAGAAGAGATACGATATCTCTCTATCCCCTCAACCTTATCCAACTCTTTTATAAGATCAAGGAAAGTTTCACCTGTACTTTTACCAAAGTCACCAATATTAACCCCTGTAAGTACAATCTCCTTACCACCTTCAGCAGCTGCCTCTTTAGCCTGCTTTACCAAATCCTCTATCTTACCATTACGGCTTCTTCCACGAGCAAAAGGAATTGTACAATATGAACAATAATAGTCACATCCATCCTGAACTTTCAAAAAGAAACGAGTACGATCACCTCGAGAACATGAGTAAGAGAAATTTCTAATATCTTTCATAGGTGTAGATATAGCTTCACCATGTTCATTTTTATTCAATGAACTAATATATTTCATTATCTCACCCTTTTGATCAGCACCAAGGACAAGGTCTACACCCTCAATGTCGGCCACTTGTTCAGGTTTAAGTTGTGCATAACAACCTGTAACAACGACAAAAGCACCAGGATGTTGTTTTGTTAATCTATGAATAGCTTGACGACACTTTTTATCTGCCATCTCGGTCACCGAGCATGTATTTACAACAATAATATCAGCTTTTTCACCTGCTTTAGCTGTAAGCACACCCGCCTCTTTCAAACTCTTTCCTATTGTAGA
>JAEZKJ010000070.1 GCA_023415545.1 Bacteroidota bacterium | reverse complement strand
ATGGGGATATTTATTATATGTTTTAATCATCATCGTTATTGTTTGGAGTGTGCGGTATGTTACTGCAAAAGTTACCCAAAAAAAACGTCTTTTGGATGAAATCAATAAAGAAAGAGATAAAGCCAAAGAGTTAAAAGAACAGAAAGAAAAACTTTTTTCAAACTTAAATAATGAGTTAATAGCTCAATTAACAATGATTATTTCATCTTTGGATGCTGTCATCAAAGAGAATAGTAATAATAAAGATTTATGTGAAAAACTAAACTTAGTTCACCACGACGTTACAAAGCTTTTGGAACGAGAAAATCCGATACATGAAAAAGAACAAAGTGAAACAAAAACTTATGAAGTAGCTTCAAAGGAAAAAATAGAAATTCTTAATAACGAAAATAGTGTTGAAAATCAAGAGAAACAGGATGTTGATGATGATATTCAAATGGTAGATACAACTGAAGATTTCCCTTATATACGTACTATTCAAGAAATTCAAGCATCTATTCTTGCCGAAAAACTTAGTACCGAAGTTAACTTAGAGGAAAAAGATCAACAGATCAGTTTGAATGAACTTGGCATTGAAACTGTATCAACTATTAAGTTACAAAGAGCCACTGTTATACAATTAACTGAAGAGCAAGAAAATTGTTATAGCAAAAAAGTTATGTCACCGAATGATTTTACAAATTATGAATCACAATTAAGTAAAAGTTTGGGCTTAGATGATGAAGTTTCACAACTCACAAAAGATTTATTGCTAGATAAAGATGGAAATCCTAAAAAGAAAATAGAATTTAAACCTACAGCAGTAATTATTGACGATGATTTGGATTTCCTTGAGTATATGCAAGAGATATTAAGCTTTGATTATAATGTAATTCTAGTAAAGAGTGGGACTAATCCATGGGAAATTATTAAAGATATAAAGCCAAACATAATTATTTGTGATCATAAAAGAAACTTGGTAGATGGGAAAGAGTTATGTCATATAGTTAAAAACAACATAGTTACTGCTCAAATCCCTTTTTTACTACTTACCGTGGATAATCAAGACAATAGTGAAGAAGAATCCTTTGTAGAAGGGCCTGATGACTATATTTCTAAACCATTCAATGTTGAGATTCTTATGTTAAAAATGAAGAAACTTATTGATGATAGAAATAACAAATTTAATTCGTATATCGATCCATTACCAAGTGAAATAGCTTTTACTTCGATAGATGAGAAACTTGTGGAAAATGCGATAAAATACATTGAGGAAAACATGTCAAAAAATGATTTCTCTGTAGAAGAACTTAGTAAAAGTTTGGGAATTAATAGGGTAAATCTATATAAGAAAATATTGGCTATCACTGGTAAAACTCCAATTGAACTCATAAGGATTATTAGATTGAAACGAGCTGAACAATTGCTCAAAGAGAATCAATTGACTGTTTCGGAGATAGCATATAAAGTGGGCTTCAACAATCAGAACTATTTTATTAAATATTTTAAACAGGAGTATGGGGTACTACCTTATGAAGTGCAGGATAATAATAACTAATTTTCTTGTTATGCCTATACAATAAAAATATCACAATACTTGTAAACGAAATAACCCTTTTCTATTTACATTGAAAAGGGTTATTTTACTTTTGAGATTATATTTTTGATTATCGAAATATTAATGGAAAACATAATGTATATCAAATCATCTTATTTAGCCATCCTTTCATGTGCACTCTTTTTATCATGTTCACATAAAAACTATGAAATTATAGATAATGGCGTGATTGTTAATGTTCCTCAGAGTTCATCTGTTGCTGTCAATAGAGTGAAATTGGAAATATTAGGAGATAAACTTATAAAAGTATCTGCTACTCCCGAAAAAAAGTTTTCAGATAGAAAAAGCCTAATCTGCTCCTTTAACCCCTTAAAAACATCTTACTCAATTCAAGAAAATGATTCATTAGTTTCACTATCTACTTCCATTATTATAGCTTGTGTAAATAAAAAAAATGGAGAAGTTAACTTTTATGATAAAAGTGGTAATTCAATATTGAAAGAGTATAAAGGTGGCGGTAAATCATTTATGCCTATAGAGGTCGAGGGTAAAAAAGGATACTCCATTCGTCAACAGTTTGAATCGCCGGATGATGAGGCTTTTTTCGGGTTAGGGCAACATCAATCAGGTGAGTTCAACTATAAAGGAAAGAATGAAGAACTTTATCAATATAATACAAAAGTTGCTGTACCTTTTATAGTATCAAATAAGAATTATGGACTTTTATGGGACAGCTATTCTCTTTCACGCTTTGGTAATCCTAAAGAGTATTCTCAACTATATAAAATATTTAATTTGTTCGATAAAAAGGGAGAAAAAGGAGCATTGACAGCTACTTATAAATATAGTTCGGGAGATATTATAGAAAGAAGAGAGGACTCCCTATATTATGCCGATTTAGTAAGCATAAAAAATCTTCCTGATAAATTTCCTCTTTATAGCGCAACAGTAACTTTTGAAGGTGAACTAGAGCCTTTTGAGAGTGGAAAACATAAGTTCATTCTTTATTATGCAGGATATACAAAACTATACATAGACAATAAGCTTGTTGTTCCCGAGATATGGCGTACAGCTTGGAATCCTAATAGCTATAAGTTTGAGGCTGATTTGGAAAAGGGTAAAAAAGTATCTTTTAAAATTGAATGGGTTCCCGATGGTGGTCAGTCATATTGTGCCTTACGAGCTCTTGCTCCTGTAAATGATAAAGAGCAGAATAGTCACTCATGGTGGAGTGAGATGAATCATCAGATTGATTATTATTTTGTTTATGGTGATAATATAGATGATGTGATATCCGGTTATAGAACAATAACTGGAAAAGCTCCTGTAATGCCTAAATGGGCTATGGGCTTTTGGCAAAGTAGGGAGCGATATAAAACTCAAGAGGAGTTGCTTACTAACCTTTCAGAGTTTCGCAAACGTAATATTCCTATCGATAATATTGTTCTTGACTGGAGTTACTGGCCTGAAGAGAAGTGGGGAAGCCATGAATTTGACAAAACACGTTTCCCTAATCCTAAAATGATGGTTGACTCGGTTCATTCAATGAATGCTAATATTATGATCTCTGTATGGCCTAAGTTCTATTATACGACAGATCATTACAAGGAGTTGGACAAGAATGGCTGGATGTATAGAAAAGCTGTTAATGATAGTATACGTGACTGGATAGGGAAAGGATATATTGGCTCTTTTTATGATGCATATTCAGATGGAGCTCGCAAACTATTTTGGGGACAGATGAAGGAGCATTTATACTCTTTGGGTTTCGATGCATGGTGGATGGATGCTAGTGAACCTGATATATGTTCAAATAGTGATTTGCAGCAGAGAAAAGCTTTATCGGGACCTACAGCCTTAGGACCTTCTACTGAATATCTTAACACATATGCACTGATGAATGCTGATGCTATATACAATGGACAAAGAGAAACTGATAATAATAAAAGAGTTTTCTTACTTACTCGTTCAGGATTTGCTGGGCTGCAAAGATACTCCACTGCTACATGGAGTGGTGATATTGCTACACGTTGGGAAGATATGAAAGCTCAAATATCTGCAGGACTTAATTTCTCGATTAGTGGTATACCATACTGGACAATGGATATAGGTGGTTTCTGTGTAGAAAAGAGATATGAAAATGGACAGCGTGAATACGATAAAAGTAATATTGAAAATGAAGATTATAAAGAGTGGAGAGAATTGAACTGCCGTTGGTATCAATTTGGAGCTTTCTGCCCACTATATCGCGCTCATGGGCAGTTCCCTTATAGAGAGATATGGAATATAGCTCCTGAAAATCATCCTGCTTACAAATCAATGGTCTACTACACCAAGTTAAGATATAAATTGATGCCATATATATACTCTTTGGTTGGAATGACACACTTTAATGATTACACAATTATGCGTCCTTTAATTATGGACTTTACTAACGATAGCAAGGTAAACAATATAGGTGATCAGTACATGTTCGGACCGGCTATTATGGTATCTCCTGTATATGAATATGGGGCACGTATTCGTAAGGTTTATCTTCCAGAGAGTGAAAAATGGTATGATTTTTACTCAGGAAAAGTTGTTAACAGTGGGGAGGAAATTGTTGATGCCCCATATGATAAAATCCCACTATTTGTAAAAGCCGGATCAATTATCCCTTTTGGCCCAGATATGCAATATAGTAACGAAAAACCTGCCTATAATATTACAATCTTTATTTACGATGGAAAAGATGGAAAGTTTACTCTTTATGAAGATGAGGATGTTAACTATAATTATGAAAAGGGTAAGTTTAGTACTATAGAGTTCAAATATGATAATAGTAATAAAATGTTTACTATTGGTGATCGAAAAGGAGAGTTCAATGGTATGCTAAAGGATAGAAATTTTAATATTGTATTTGTGAAAGGTGATAAAGAGATTCCTTTTGATATCAATACTAAAGGTTTAAATGTGGAGTATAGTGGAAAACAAATTTCTGTAAAACTTTAAACATCATCGTCATAAGAATTAAAAGATAAAACAATAATTTTCAAATCATTAAAAAATAGTATCTTTAATATATTGGAAACTTAAATTATAATATATATGAAAACAGTGATAAAAAAGATTGGAGCATTAGTTCTATTGGCTACTCTATTTTTGAATGTCAACTCTCAAACTCCTATATATCTTGATGAATCGCAGCCTATTCAAGCACGAGTAGCCGATGCACTTAGTCGAATGACTCTTGAAGAAAAGATAAAACTTTGTCATGCTCAAAGTAAATTCAGTAGCAATGGAGTTCCACGTCTTGGTATACCTGAATTATGGATGAGTGATGGCCCTCATGGGGTTAGAGCGGAGATAAATTGGAACGACTGGGGATATGCAGGGTGGACAAACGATAGTATCACTGTATTTCCTGCGTTGACATGTCTGGCTGCTACTTGGAATCCTGAGATGTCGGCAAAATATGGAAAAGCGATAGGTGAGGAGGCATTATATAGAGAGAAAGATATAATATTGGGGCCGGGAGTAAATATTTATAGAACTCCACTTAATGGTCGTAACTTCGAATATATGGGCGAAGATCCGTATTTAGCATCTGTAATGTGTGTTCCATATATCCAAGAGTTGCAGAAAAATGGTGTGGCCGCTTGCGTGAAACATTATGCATTAAACAATCAGGAGCAGTGGAGAGGACATATTAATGTTGAACTTAGTGATCGTGCTCTTCATGAAATATATTTACCGGCTTTTAAAGCCGCTGTACAACAGGGAGGTGCATGGAGCATAATGGGAGCATATAACAAGATACGTGGAGAACATGCTTGTCACAATGACTTGATGCTTAATCAGATATTAAAGAAAGATTGGGGATTTGATGGTGCTGTAATTACAGACTGGGGAGGTTGCCATGATACCAAAGAGTCGGCGCTGAATGGGTTGGATATAGAGATGGGATCATATACAAACGGATTGACTTCCGAAAGTGCATTTACCTATGATGACTACTATTTAGGTCGTCCATATATGGAAATGATATTAAAAGGTGAAGTTCCTGATTATACTCTTGATGAAAAAGCTTCCCGAATTCTTAGACTGATATTTCGAACTGCAATGAAACGTAATAAACCTTTCGGCTCGGTAGCAACAGCTGAACATTATGATGTGGCTAAAGAGATTGGTCAAGAGGGTATAGTATTATTGAAAAATGATAAAGTAGGTAAGGGAAAAAACTTCCTTTTACCTATTGATGGTAATAAATATAAAAAGATTCTTGTTGTTGGTGATAATGCAATACGTATGCTAAATCAAGGCGGAGGGTCTTCCGAATTGAAAGCTAAAGATATGGTATCTCCACTTCAAGGATTAAAGGGAGTATATGGCGATAAAATAGAGTTTGCTCAAGGGTATATGGCCGGTAATCCTATGTATGGTAGGGTAAAGAATATTGAAACAAAAGTAGAGGATTCATTAAGAGTTGAGGCTGTTAATATGGCAAAGGATGCTGACTTGATAATTTTGTTTGGTGGTCTGAATAAAAACCATCTTCAGGATTGTGAAGGTGGTGATAGAGTATCATACTCTTTGCCTTTTGCGCAAAATGAACTGATAGATGCGCTTACAAGTGTAAATAAAAACTTTATTTTGGTACTTCTTAGCGGTAATGCTGTTGAGATGCCATGGGTAAAACGAGTTCCTGCAATAGTACAAGGATGGTATGTCGGTTCTATGGGAGGATATGCTTTAGCAGATGTCCTTAGTGGTAAGGTTAATCCAAGTGGTAAACTACCTTTCTCTTTTCCAGTGAAACTATCGGATTGTGGAGCTCATTCGTTCGATGCCTTATCATATCCGGGTGATAGCATTAATCAGGTGTACAAAGAGGATATTTTGGTAGGATACAGATGGCATGACACAAAAAATATACCATCTCTTTTCCCCTTTGGACATGGCTTGAGCTATACACAATTTAAATATGGTAAACCAAACATCTCTTCATCATCTATGAAAAGAGGAGAAGTAATAACAGTAAATGTTCCTGTTACTAATGTTGGAAAAGTTGAAGGTAAAGAGGTGGTACAATTATATATAGGAGATGAAAAGTGTTCTCTTGAACGACCCACAAAAGAGTTGAAAAAATTCAGTAAAGTGAATATTCAACCTGGTCAGACAATTGAGGTAGAATTTACAATTGATGAGGACGACTTGAAGTTTTATGATGATAGAAAGAGAGAATGGGTTGTAGAGCCAGGGAAATTTAAACTTTATATAGGTCCTTCATCAACTTCAATTCCTATTACGTCTATTTTTGATTATAATTAAACTTTTTTTATTTGTAATTGTTTAATATATAAGAAATTATTCATTAATAATTATTTAAAATGGATTATACAACAGTACATGATCAAGATGTATGTCGTTTTGAAGTTGTTGAACCTAGTGAGATAGCGTATCTTCAATATGAAGTGAAAGATGGAGTTCTTGATATACTTCATATTTATGTACCTTCTGATTTAGAAGGTAATGGAATAGCATCGCTTTTAGTAAATGAAGCGATGAAATATGGAGTCAAAAAGAGACTCTTAATTAGGCCAACATGTCCTTTTGCTAAAGCCTTTTTTACAAAACATGTAGAGTTAAAAAACTATCTATCTATTTGAGATAGATTAATTGTGCTTCTTCTGTTGAAAGTTTCTAATATGAAAATATCCCTGCTGGAATATGCTCTAACAGGGATATCTCGTTTATAAAGTGTACTCTTGAGTCAACTTAGTTATTCTTTAAATATTTCTACTGATTTACCCTTAGAGATATCACTTTAAGATATAATCTTTCTCTTAGGATATGGAATAACCAATACAAATATTGCACAAAATAGACATGCATAGAATGTCCAACCTGCCATCTGTTTAACTGAAGAAAGAATTGCTTGAATTTGAACTCTTCCTTTTGTTGATAGAGCAGCCATGTTCACAGCTTCAGCTTTACTCTTGCCAACATAAGTTAATCCTTTCACTGTTTGAGTGAAAGAAGTTGATGCTTCTGGATTCATCATATCAACATTCTCGGCATAGCGTGTAATATAGTGTTGCTGACGCTCCTGAAGAACATTTGTATAAACAGAAGCACCGAAAGCAGGTGCAATAACCATACGTATTGTTATCATTGTGCAAATCCAAGAGGATAAAAATTTGTATGGCATACGTTGTGTTGCATATACAGGAATTAAAGTATATAGCATCATCATACCTACAGAACGAATGATTACCGGATATTTCATTCTTTCATAAAGTCCATCAGTTTGTACTTCAAAGTACATAAAGATAGCTGCAAGTCCTATTATCAAGAATCCTGCTGCAAAGATGTACTTAAAGTGTATACCTTTTTTGCTAAGTATGATTGTTGTTATTCCTCCTATTACATAACCGACCATGGCCCAGTTTCCCAACGTAGCATTCTGCCAATTATCCAATTTCATACCAATGCCTGTAAATACATTCACAAACATTGCACTTGAGTTAAGGAACATCAATAAGAAATATAAAAGTGAAGCTACACATATCGTACGCAACTTAAGCACATTCACCATATAGTATCTATTTGTATGGTGATACTCGGTATAAACGAAAAGTGCTCCGGTAAGAACAGCTGTAAAGGCAGCTAATCTTATCGTAGGGTCATCAAACCAATCAAGTACCTTTCCATAAATCATAACGTATGTAAAGCAAACAAGTGGTGTGCAGAATAATATTACATTGCCAAATTGACGGAAATGAATAGGAAAACGTTTTGTATAATACTTGTGATATGGCATTGTAATAAAAATTACTAATATACACACTAGTAATATTGCCATCATAAAGAAATATACATATTTCCAATCATATTCAAATGATAACCATGCTGTTAGCGAAGTCCCTAATTGTCCCAAAATCATAAAGAATAGATAGATAGCTGGTTGTGCAACACCTCTTTCTTTATCTAAATTATCCCAACCTTCCTCACTCTTTGGCTCTGTTCCCGGTGTGATTTTCCTGTATGCTTCAATTTTACCTGCATAATGTATAAGAGTGAATAGATTGACCATCATCAATACCATTCTTAAGAATCCCATAATAACACTACATAGTGCCAATAAAAATATACTTTCTGTTCTGGCGCAAACATAGCTAAGTAAAAACATTATTGAGAATCCAAAAAGGCACATCATCTTCTGTCGTCGTATCACTACTAATTTGTAGAGAAAAGGGCAGAAGGCAGCCATTCCAATGGAAGTTGCGAAATTGGTGAACTGAATATGTTCGGAAATAATACCTAGCCCACTCATCATCTCAGTGCTATTGACAGAATATACTCCTCCAACAGTCAAAATAGGGATGAAAAGTAGTATAAGTATCAGGATACCCAAAGGTTTAGGAACCCAATTGTAAAACGGATAATTGCGTGGATAAGATGGCATAGAATTAAATTTTTGCTTTCACCACTACCATCATACCTGCTGCTAATCTTTCATTGTCCTTTTTTGAAAGGTTTACGAAATCTATGCGCACGGGAATACGTTGTTGTATTTTGACAAAGTTTCCAGCAGAATTATCTGTAGGAACTAATGAATATTTTGAACCTGTAGCACCGGATATGGCTGTAATTTTACCTGTAAACTTTTTATCGCTTATAGCATCAACCTCAATTTCAACCTCTTGATCAAGTTTTAAATTCTCTATCTGAGTCTCTTTATAATTTGCAATTACCCATTTTTGACTGTTTGGTAAAAGATAAGTAATAGTCTGTCCAGCTGTAATATATTGCCCCTCTTCAAGTGCACGACGTCCTAATTTCCCATCGCAAGGAGCTATAACTACAGTGTACGAAAGATTTAGTCGAGCCATTTCAAGTGCTGCAGTAGCACGTTGGATAGCCGCTTCAATATTTTCTCGTCTATGCGAAACCTCTTTTACTCCGGAAAGAGCTGCATTACGTTGGCGTTTTACAGCCTCCATCTTTTTCTTTGTAGCTTGGTATTCAGTTTCAATTTGTTCCAATTGTATAGGTGTAGCAGCATTACGTTTTACAAGATTTGTATAACGTTGACGATCCTTATCTAATTTTGCTAAACGAATCTCTATCTCGGCTATTGAAGCATCATAAACTGAGGCTGTTGTTTGAGTAGTTTGTAATGTTGCATCTATAACAGTTGCTCCGGCCATAGCATCTTTCAATGCTGCTTCAGCTTCCATTACTCGTATCTTATATTCGCGATCATCAAGAACCATCAATGTATCTCCTTTTTTAACATCTTGATGTTCGGTAAAATAGATTTTTTTGATATATCCTGTGGCGCGCAAGTTTACTGGCGACATATATTGTTCTATTTGTGCATCATTACTTGTCTCTCTACTTTTATAATTAATGAATAATAGCGCTATCTCGCAAATCCCCCATATAAGAATAGCTACTCCAATAGAACTTATTAGTAATTGACGGCGACGTAGTTGTCTTAATCTATCTGCTTTTTTATGGTGTGTGCTTTTATTTTCTGTTTTCATATGATTTATGGATTTTGTGAAGAATAAAATTTGTGATAAAGTTTATTTAAGGAGTTATTTAACTAAACCCTGAATTTTTCCCATTAGTTTCATCAAATTCAGTTGTGTGATTCGATAGTTATAATGAGCGTTTATATAATTATTTTGTGCTTCGCTCATCCTCATCTCGTCTTGTAAAACCTCTGTCATTGATGCAATACCCTCTTTATAACGACTAGAAGTAACCTCGTAAACCTCTTCTGCTAATAGATAATTATCTTTCTGTTTCTTAAAGTTACGTTGGTTGTTTGTAAGATCATTGGTGGCATTCAAATATTGAGTCTCCATATGTTTCCTGCTATTCTCTTTAGCTAAACGTATGTTCTCAATATCAATATCAGCCTTACGAGATTTATATTTTTTATCAAAGGCATCGAAAATAGGGATTTGCATAGCTAAACCTATACCATACGAACGATACCAGTGATTCGATGGATGGGTATGTAACCAATTCTTAAATTTATCAGTGTAGGCAGAAAACATCCAACTTCCTGTAAGGCTTAAAGAAGGAAGATATCCATCTTTAATAATCTTCTTCTGACTTTCAGCCAATCTCTCTTTTGATTGTAAAAGTTGGAATTCGAATAAGTTTTCTGAAAGACCGGTTAATTCAATAGGTGTGATGTTAGAAGAATTTACAGGTTCAAGTGTTATCTCTTTTTCAGCAGGATAATCTATGATATATTTTATCATATTTAGTTGCTGTTCAAGCATTGCTTGAGCATTGTCATACTGAACTTGTAGGTTTTCTAAGTTTATATTTACACGTTTAACATCAACATCCATAGCCATGCCATTATCATAAAATGCCAATGTTATATTACGTAACTCTTGTAAACGTGTAATATTAGCTTTAACAATTGTGATCTGTTCAGCTGTAGCTTGGCCCAAATAGTACATTTTTGAAATCTGTAATATGAGGTCTTCGCATGCTTTTTCATATGATAATCTACTTAACTCATCTAATACTTTTGATAAAGATATTGCAGTGTAGATAGTTTGGTTGTAAAGTGGCATTCTTAACTGTACTCCTGCAGTTGAGTTAAATTGTAATGTATTTGTCACATTGTATGGTACCCCATAAGAAGAACCATCA
>JAEZKJ010000067.1 GCA_023415545.1 Bacteroidota bacterium | reverse complement strand
AAAAATATAAATGTAGGACCTACATTACCTGCTTTCTTTACTCCAAATATATTGACTTTGTTGAAAGAGCATTTTAATATTGGTACTATTTCAAATGTTGAAAACGATATTAGTAAGATGATTTGTTAGTAATTTATAATGACCATAATAACCTCTTCATAAAAGAAAATCCCTGCTAGAATGATTCTGATGTTACTATAAAAGTTATTTTCCAACTTTTTACATACACATCTAATTTTATTCTAGCAGGGATATTACTTTAATAAAATGACTTTTGTGTCACCCTATTGTAGTTATTATATCTATTTCGGAAGATTAAAAGCTACTGTTAGTTCCCTCATCTGTTCCTCGCTCATACCATCAGGATCAAATCCCATATTTTTAGAAGCTATATATATCAATGCTGATTTACTTAATACATCAACTTGATCAAAAGCTTCAAGAATATCTGTTGAGACAGCACAGACGCCATGTTTTTCCCATAGAACTACATCATAATCACTAAGTTCTTTAACTGTTTCGACTGCGAGTTCTGTCCCACTTGGCATTTTGTAATCTACAATGCCTAAACCTCGAGGGCAAAAAGCTTTAGTTTCAGGAATCATACTCCACAAAAGTTTTGTAAGAACATCCTTTTCAAGAAACTTTTTATTGTGACTCATTGCAATTAACTCTATAGGATGGGTATGCAAAGATGCTTTGTAACCGTTACCTTTTTTAATCATATCCGAGTGCATCAATAAATGTGAAGCAATTTCCGAAGTTGGTTTTACCGGATTATCTGCAATAATTTCATAATGTTCGCCATCTTCACAAATACGTACAAACGAACCATTTTCCATAGGGTATCTGGCAAGATCTCTCATCCTTTTATTTGTTCCCTTGCAGAAAAAGTAATTTCCAGCAATATTAGGAAGATGAAAGCCAAATTTTGTCTTCACGCCTATTGCCGGCATAGCTTTAATTTCATCATCAACAAGATGAGTAACATTTACAACTATATTTCCTCCATTTCTCTCTGCCCATCCCTTTTGCCATAGATAACCGGCAACTTCAGCTATTTTTTCTACCTCTTTTCTAAGGTTTGGACGTCCATCCAATATTGATCTCATTTTTCTTCTTATTTTAAAAGTTCAGGTAAGAAACATGATATTATAAGTATCATCAATCCAACCACAAGTGTAATAATAGTTTTGTTAGTGCAACCTTTCCACTCCTTAAGTATTATTCCCCATACATTCGAGAAAGTTACATTTAGTGACATTAATATACACCATGAGAATGTTATCAATGCTGGTGAGTTAGTTAGGAATCCCTTTCCAAGACTTAATCCAAAGAACTGACTATACCATAATAAACCAGCCAAAGCAGCAAAGGTTATATTGTTTAAATATAATGAACTCTCACTATAATCATGCCATGTTTTATTTTTACTATTTTGGTAGAAACAGTAAATTGCGTTAGTTATAAATCCACCTAATGTAACCATAAATGTAGCAGGTAGAGTTTTATAGATAGCATCTGTCTCTTCGAAACATAAAGGTGCTCCAAAGCCCAATCCAATGCTAAAGCATGCACTCATAAAACCAGCGAGTAAAGCTACAATAATACCTTTGGTAAAGTTAAAGTCTTTTACAGCTTTCTTCTTCTCCTCCTCACTTAATGATGATGATTTCATGCTTCCTGCAATACCTATAATTCCTATACCTATTAACGTAACAACGACGCCAATTATTACAGATGTTGTGAGTTGGTCGCTGTTGTTTGTAAATAATGGTGTAAGTATTGTTCCTAAACCGGCACATGTTCCAAGTGCTATTGATTGTCCTAAAGCAACTCCAAGGTATCGCATAGAGAGGCCAAAAGTAAGTCCTCCTACTCCCCAAAGTATACCAAAAAATAGTGCACCTAATGTTGCTTCGGGATTCGAACTGTACACTTCAAAAAGTGAGTGTCCTTGAGGTACAGCAAGTAATGCTCCAAGTAGTGGAAAAAGGATCCATGCAAAAAGCCCTTGAATAATCCAGTACGATTCCCAACTCCATGATTTTATCTTGTTGATTGGAACATAGCAACTAGCTTGACAGAAAGCGCCAATGGCTATAATTAATAGACCTATAATAATTTCCATACTATACTGCTATCTTTTTGATGTAATCTCAGTTTCGTATTTCTCAATATCCGAAATGAATTCTTCACCTACAGGTACATTGTTTTTCAAACAGAACATATCCCATACTGCATTCCAAGGGAGTGATTTGCTCTCTTCAAGAAGTGCAAGGCGTTGGAAACCTTTATCGGCTGATTCATAATCACGAAGAGTGTTAAGAGGCTCAAGAAGTGCTTGACACATACATTTTTGAGTAGCACGACTACCTATAACATAAGCTCCTATTCTATTTATTGATGCATCAAAGTAGTCAAGACCTATATGTACTCTATCAAGAGCATCGCATCGAACTATCTCCTTGCAAAGATCAAGAGTATCATCATTCATAATTGTTACATGGTCAGAATCCCATCTTACAGGACGGCTTACATGCAACATAAGTTCAGGAACAAATAAAAGCATTGATGATACTTTATCGGCAACACTCTCTGTTGGATGGAAGTGACCTGTATCGAGAGTGATAATTTTATTGTTTTTAGAAGCATAAGCTGTATAGAAATCATTCGAGCCTACAGTATAGCTTTCAAGACCAATACCGAATACTTTTGATTCGATGCAATCCTTCATATTATCATATTTTGTTTCGAAGATAGTATCAAGTGAATCTTTAAGAAGTGATCTATATTTGATTCTGTTCACTGTGATATCCTTGCTACCATCGTGAACCCAGATGTTCATGATACATGGATCATTCTGTCGTTTACCCATCTCTTCAGCTATAGCACGACAACGTTTTGTATGCTCAATCCAAAATTCACGTATTGAATTGTCGGGATTTGAGAGTGATAAGTTACCTGATTTTGAGTGAGAAAAAGAGGTTGAGTTAAAGTCTAACTTCATATTGTTTTCATCAGCCCACTGCATCCAACTTTCGAAATGTTTTGACTCTACTTGGTCTCTGTCTACAAACTTTCCATTGAAATCGCCATAGATTTCATGAAGATTCAAACGGTGATTTCCCGGGATTAGAGAAGCCGCTTTAAGAATGTCAGCTCTCAACTCATCAATATTTCTTGCTTTACCCGGATAGTTACCTGTTGCTTGAATACCTCCTGTAAGTTCACCTTTTGATTCAAAACCTGTAACATCATCTGCCTGCCAGCAGTGTAGTGATAGCTGAACTTTTTCAAGTTTGTTTAGAACTTCATCTGTGTCAATACCGATAGCTTGATAACGCTCTTTAGCGATTTCATATGCTCTTTTGATTAATTCCTCTTTCATCTCTTTATTATTTTGGTTATGTATTAATTAAATTTTGTTTGAAAAAACAGTAAGATATTTTTGATAAGCCTTTTCCCACTCTATGCTATTTTGTGGCTCATATATTTTTGTCTCAATTGAATTCTTTATTAAAATTCTCATTGACTGTATGTCGTTTACTACACCTGCACTTTTTGCCTGTAACATAATGTTACCGATTGCTGTAGCTTCGCTAGGGCCTGAAATAACTTTTACCCCTAAGGCATTACTTGTAAACTGATTAAGAAGTTCATTTTTAGAACCTCCACCAATAATATGTAAAGCATTAATTTCTTGACCTGTAAGTTCTTTCATAGTTATAAATACCTGTTTATATCGAAGAGCAAGACTATCGAAAATAGAACGGGTAATTTCAGAATATGTCTCTGGAACATGTTGTGATGTTTTTCGCGCATACTCCTGTATAGCTTCAATCATAGATGGAGGATTTGCAAAACATGGTGAATCTGGGTTGAACACTGTTTTAAAAGGTTCAGCATTTAGTGCACCCTCTATAAGTTCACCATAACTATAATTGTGCTCTTTTTCCCATTCTGCTCTACATCTTTCAAGGAGCCACATTCCACAAATATTTTTCAAAAAACGTATGCTTCCTTCAACCCCACCTTCATTAGTAAAATTCGCTTCATAAGTTTTATCAGTAATGATAGCCTTATCACTCTCTATACCCATTAAACTCCATGTTCCTGAGCTTAGATATGCAAACTTATTGTCACTGGCAGGCACAGCAGCTACTGCAGAAGCTGTATCATGACCTGCAACTGCTATAACAGGAATATCTTTAAGGCCTGTAATTTGCTGCAGCTCTTTACTCAGAGTACCGATAACATGTCCTGGATATACTATAGGAACGAATTTGTCTTTGTCGATATTTATAACGTTGAGAAGATCTTTATCAAAATCTCTATCATTCGCATTAAGCATTTGAGATGTTGATGCTATAGTATATTCAGTTACCATATTGCCGGTAAGCATATATGATAGTGCATCGGGCATAAATAAAATTTTGTCTGCCGATTTTAGTGATTGACAATCTCTTTGTTCTTCGGTAAATAGCTGATATAGAGTATTGAAATTCATTATTTGTATACCTGTTTTGCTGTACACCTCCTCTTTTGAAATCTTATTGAATAATTTTTCTGGTGCTCCAATGGTCGAGGGATCTCTATATGAATAAGGATTTCCTAAAATCTCACCATTCCTATCCACAAATACAACATCAACACCCCAAGTATCGATTCCTATAGATGTTATTTCAATATTCTCCTTGCTTACAATTTTTAAACCATTAATGATTTCATTATAAAGAGCAAAAATATCCCAATAAAAATGGTTACAAGTTTGAATAATGTAATTTGGGAAGCGTGTCAACTCTTTTAGCTCTATCTTGCCATTTGAAATATTACCTAAGATAGTTCGTCCACTTGTTGCACCCAAGTCGACAGCGAAAAAGTATCTGTTTTTCATTTCATTTATTTATTTTGTTTAATATTTCAAATTTATAGGTTAATAGCAAAGTATAATTAAGCTATTTGATATTAAAACTGTATGATTTGATACCCTTCGTAAATAATTACTATATAATGTATTAGCGTTGTAGCGTAATACCCATAATACCTATGACCACATCATTAGATAT
>JAEZKJ010000019.1 GCA_023415545.1 Bacteroidota bacterium | reverse complement strand
GATATGCAGACATCAATCCCAACTATATATGCCGGTGGAGACATCGTTCGTGGTGGTGCTACAGTTATCCTAGCTATGGGTGACGGACGTAAAGCCGCTGCTAGCATGAATGAAAGATTGAAAAAGTAATATCTTAATCTATTACACAATAATTATACTCCACAGAGGAGGTCTTGATAAGAGACTCCTCTGTGGATTTTTATTTTATAGATACTATAATTATAAACTTCATTTTTTTTAATATGTACCTCTACTTCACCCAATAACTGTTTCAACTCCTCTCAATGAAGAAACTTCTTTAGTTTAATTAGTTTCAAAAATCATTTTAAATAGTTTCTAAAACATCATGATTACTTCCTTAAAACATCATGATTACTTCTTTAAAACATCATGATTACTTCTTTAAAACATAATAATTAGTTTATCAAAGCATATTAATTAATTGAATACAAATAACTTTTGTTTTTATGTCCATAACTTATATTTCAATGAGCATTACTATTAAGATAAATATAAGTTTGCAAATAATCATTTATTAATAAAAAGGGGGAGAAAAGCATTAGATAATTAAACCTATAAACATTATATAACTAATATTTAACTCAAAGAAACATAAGGAAAACTATTTTTGTCAAGTTATCTAAAGAAAATATAATGTCTTATCGTTTCTGTCTCCCTCTACTACTATGCACTATTGGAGTAATATCTTCACAAGCACAACTTACAAAACAAGATTCTTTACGATTACAACAAATCATTAATGGGAAAGATGAGATAAAACTTAATATGGAAGCTGTAAAAGATATTCATTTTGACTTCAATCCCACAAAAGAGATTATGAAAAGTAAACCGATGATGAGTGAGGATAAAAGTTGGATGAAATATCTTGAGGATCTTCCTAAAAACTACCTTGATAGCACAAAGTGGAAAAAACCTAAATTTATACGCCTCACCCCCTACTCTATTTTCACTAAATTTGGAGAGGACCCGGTAAATGATCCAATAATACATAGAAAAAAAGACACTCTAACAGTAAAGATAAAGTTTAATTTCAATAGAGAGTCAAGCTTGCATGATGGCTATCAAGGTATATCAGCAGGAATAGATCCAAGTGTAGCCCCATCGGGAAGTCCTACAGGCACATTCAGTGCAGAAAATGCCATTGCTCCATTATTCTCAAAGAAAGCCAGAATAAGAAATAGAAATGCAAAAAAAGCAAACGCATGGAAAACTTATAAAGATTATGTTCCCACAAAACAAGATAGCATATCGAAAAGTAAAATTATAATACCATTAAGAGATAGTATTAATGTTATAAAAGATAGCATATCGAAAAGAGAGTTAGTTGTACCTTTGAAACACAGTATTAACGTCTTGCAAGATAGCATATCGGTGAAGAGTGATAGTATTATTGAGAAGATAATTGATAACTAAGATAATTTAAATTTAAAACTTTTCATTTTATCTTTTTATCTCTTAAATTTTCTCATTAATAGCAATATATTAGGTAGTTATATTGTTATATTACCAAATATTGGTACCTTTATATATAAATATTAGGTTATGAAAACAACATCAGTAGCACTTGGAACATATTTCGAGAATTTTATCCGAATGAAAGTTGAGCAAGGGCGTTACAATAATGCCAGTGAAGTTATTCGTGCCGGTTTGCGTCTTTTGGAAGAAAATGAAAGCCACTTGGAGGAATTAAAGATGGCTATTGAAGAGGGTATTGAAAGTGATATAGCCAAAGATTTTAATGCAGAAGAACACCTTAAGTCACTAAAAGTAAAGGGCTCAAATGGCTAAATACTACTTAACCAACAAAGCCGTAGATGACTTAACAAACATTTGGGAATATACTGTTAATACTTGGTCGGAAGAGCAAGCAGATTTTTACTACAAAATGTTGATAGCTTCTTGCCAAAAGATTACCGAAAGCCCTAGACTGCTAGGCTTAAAATATGAAGAAATTGCAGAGGGATTACACGGTTATAGATCTAATAAACATATCATATTTTATCGCATTCTTCCAAATGAAGATATACTTGTGATAAGAATACTCCATCAACGTATGGATTTAAAACGCCGTATGCTTGAGGATTAATATGCTCATAATATAGAGAGAATATTTAGTTCTTAATAATATATATATATAAAAAAAAAGGTGATACATCACTGTATCACCTTTTTTATGCGTTTTATTATTGTGTTTAATTCATGAATACGAAATATACAGCAGCTATTAAGCAGAGGAATGCTGCGAAATGGTTCCAATGCAATGATTCTCCTTTAAAAAACACTACAGTAAATACTGTAAAGACAATCAGAGTTATAACTTCTTGAATAATCTTTAATTGCATAAGTGAAAAAGAACCTCCATTTCCAATATATCCCATCTTATTGGCCGGTACTTGTAGCGCATACTCAAAAAGAGCCAAAAACCAGCTAATCAATATGATAGCATATAATGGTAAGTTCGAAAATTGCTTCATTCCCTCTAACTTCAAATGTCCATACCATGCGAAGGTCATGAATATATTCGAGAAAATTAATAGTACTACTGTTTGTAAAGCATTCATAGTTTATTCAATTTATTTCCTTTATTATTATAGCCCAAAAGATGCAGTGATGCAAAACAAAATGCATCATGATGTATTGTTATGTTTATATATTAAATTTTCCCCGGCAGCAAATCCTCTTGGATATTGCTCATACTATTCCAAAGACTATATCGTGCCTCAGGATTTAGTTTTTCCAAATCTTTAAGAATCTTCTTCATCGCTGCTCGGTTCGTTTCGTGTTCGTATGGGCAGTTCTTGAATTGTTTACGATATTCTCTCACCCTTGCCATATCTATAAGATCGCTCTCATTAACCATACACATTGGTCGTATAATGGTCATATCGAACTTTTTCATCTTCAATATAGGTGGCATTGATGAGAATGAACCTTGAAAGGTTATGTTCATAAGCATAGTCTGAATAATGTCATCTCGGTGATGACCAAGTGCTATTTTGTTGCATCCCTGCTCTTTTGCTACTGCAAATAGTGCCTTTCTTCTGTTCCATGAACAGAGGAAGCATGGCGATTTACGTTTATCAGTAGATGCATCAAACGAAGTATGATACTCAATAAACTCCACACCGTTACTTTCACAAAAGTTTTTCAAATACTCCGTATCCGACTTGTATGGAATATTTGTCATAACAACGTGAACTGCAACGACGGAAAAACGTGGTTTAAGTATCTTCGAACGTTTAGCAAGAAGCTCTACTAAAGCAAGTGAATCTTTACCTCCCGAAAGTCCTATTAATATTTTATCATCATCTTCTATGAGTCTGTACTTTACAACACCTTTGTTGAAACTCTGCTCTACTTTTCGTAATATTATATCTTCTTCTGTGAACTTTGCCATATCATTTTTAAAACCTCCGCAAAAGTACATTAAAAGAATCATTTATAGAAGAATTAGGAAAATAGAATATTCTAAAGAATAATAAATCAAATAAAATTTGTAATTTTGATTTTAATAGCTATTAATTTGATTTAAAGTATGAGAAGATTATATATACTCTGCCTTTTCACTATTGGAATGGCAATCTCTATATCATCACAAACCCTTGAACAGGCAAAAAAGCAGTTCCTAAATGGTGAGTTTAGCAGTGCAAAGCCTGTATTTTACAACTATCTGAAAAAATCACCTTCTAACGCAAACTATAACTTTTGGTATGGTGCATGCGAATATGAAACAGGAAATATTGAAAATGCTATCCCCTATCTTAAAAAAGGAGAAAAGGGAAAGATTACCAATGCTTTCAAGTATCTAGGCAAGATATACTACGATCTTTATGATTTCGAGGAAGCTGAACTATATTATGAAAAGTATATTGAAGCTCTTACAAAAGCAAAACAGCCTACCGAGGAAGCAGAAAAGGAGTTTGAGAAGATAAAAAAATCATCACGAATGATTAAGGGAGTTGAGAAAGTTACTGTAATAGATAGTTTTGTTGTCGATAAAAAAAGTTTTCTCGATGCATATCATCTTGGAAAATCATCGGGTAAACTTTCTATGATTCCTGGTACAAACGGCACATCTTATGAGACTGAAAATGGTAATAATATCATACTATCTCAAAAGGATGCTCAAGGGAATATGCAACTTTATACTCAAATAAAGCTTATTAACGAATGGAGCAAACCTGAACTGATAGCATCTCTACAGAGCAATTCGGACATGAACTACCCATTCCTTATGACTGATGGTGTGACACTGTACTACAGCTCCAACGGTCCAGAGTCGCTTGGTGGATATGATATTTTCGTTACACGTTATGATAGCGAGGACAGAAAATATCTTAAGCCAAATAATATGGGTATGCCTTTCAATTCACCATTCAATGACTACATGTTTGCTATCGATGAGTTGAATGATCTTGGTTGGTTTGCATCCGACAGGTTTCAACCTGAAGATAAAGTTTGTATCTATCTGTTTTTACCTAACGATATTAAGGAGGTATACGATTTTGAAAGTACTGACTTAACAACTCTTCGTGATGCTGCTTTATTAACCCCAATAAGTGCTACTCAGAGTGATAAAGCAAAAGTGGCAGAAGCAAAGAAAAGATTTGCTAAACTCCTATCTCAAGATGATAATGAAAGTAGAAACAAAGATTTTGAATTTGTTATTGACGATAAACGTACATACTTCACATTAAACGATTTCAAGTCGAAAGAGGCACGTCAATTATACATTGAACTGTCACAAAAGATAAAAGATTTAAACTCTCTTATGAGTCAACTCGAAAACAAACGTGATGAGTATTCAAATTCAAATGTAGAGAAGAAGAGCCGAATTGCTCCATCAATTTTAGAGTTAGAGAAACGTACAGAAGTATTACAAAAAGAGATAGATCAACAAATTATTAACGTAAGAAACAAAGAGATAACATGGAAATAATAATTTTAATTTCTCTTATCCTCGCAGGACTACTACTATTTATTGTAGAGGTTTTCCTTATTCCTGGTATCAGTTTGGCCGGTATCGCATCTGCTATAAGTCTTCTTGCTGCAGTATACTACTCATTTGCTGTTATAGGAACTACTGCAGGATTTATCACTCTTGGAGTATCTTCCTTAGGAATAATATTAATAATAGTTTGGCTGATGCACTCGAAGACTGTAGATAAATACTCTTTGAAAAAGACTCTTGACTACAAAGATAATAAAGTAAAAAAATTTAATATCAAAGTTGGCGACAGAGGTGTTGCCATCACTCGCCTGGCTCTTATTGGTAATGCCGATATAAATGGTAATATTGTCGAAGTACGTTCAGCTGAGGGATTTATTGATGAAAATACTTTAATTTACGTTGAGCGCATTTCGGGTGATACTATAATAGTGCGCAAACGCCACGAACATTAATTAACAATAATAATAATTCTATTATGGAACAACAATTTATTTTGCCGGCTATAGTGATTGGTGGAGTAGTGATTTTCCTGATCATCTTCTTCCACTATGTACCATTCTTCCTCTGGCTATCAGCTAAAGTGTCGGGTGTACGAATCTCACTGGTTCAACTCTTCCTAATGCGTATACGTAATGTGCCCCCATATACTATCGTTCCCTCAATGATTGAGGCTCATAAAGCAGGTATCAGTAATATTACTCGCGATGAGTTGGAAGCACACTATATGGCAGGTGGTCACGTTGAGAGAGTTGTGCATGCACTTGTTTCAGCTTCTAAAGCAAACATCGACCTATCATTCCAAATGGCTACAGGTATCGACCTTGCAGGGCGTGATGTGTTCGAAGCTGTACAGATGTCTGTAAATCCAAAAGTAATTGACACACCTCCTGTAACGGCAGTTGCAAAGGATGGTATTCAGCTTATTGCAAAAGCTCGTGTTACCGTTCGTGCAAACATACATCAGCTTGTGGGTGGTGCCGGCGAAGATACAATTCTTGCACGTGTTGGTGAAGGTATAGTATCATCTATCGGTTCATCGGATAATCATAAATCAGTACTTGAAAATCCTGATTCTATATCTAAACTTGTTCTCCGTAAAGGTCTTGATGCAGGTACAGCTTTCGAAATTCTATCTATTGATATAGCAGATATCGATATTGGTAAGAATATTGGCGCTTCACTTCAAATTGATCAAGCTAATGCCGATAAAAATATTGCTCAAGCAAAAGCTGAGGAACGTCGTGCAATGGCTATTGCTTTAGGTCAGGAGATGAAAGCTAAAGCTGAAGAGGCTCGTGCCAATGTGATACAGGCTGAACAGGAGATTCCACGTGCTATTGCTGAGTCATTTAGAAGTGGTAACTTAGGAATTATGGATTACTACAAAATGCGTAACATTCAAGCTGATACAGCAATGCGTGAAAATATTGCAAAACCTGAAACAAATTCAACACAAAATACATTAAGTGAATAGTATATAAACTATTTAAAACAGAACATTATGAAAAAATATTTTGCAGAGTCTGAGTTGATAATAAACTCAGATGGTTCAGTTTTTCACCTACATTTAAAACCAGAACAATTAGCTGACAAAGTTATTCTTGTTGGCGATCCAGGTCGTGTATCTCTTGTTGCTTCTCATTTTGATAGCAAGGAGATGGAAGTCGAAAGTCGTGAGTTTAAGAGCATAACCGGTTTGTATAAAGGAAAAAGAATTACTGTTATCTCTACCGGAATAGGTTGCGATAACATTGATATCGTTATGAATGAACTTGATGCTCTTGCAAATATTGACTTTAATACTCGTTATGAAAAAGATCAACATCGTGAGCTTTCACTTGTACGTATAGGAACTTGTGGAGGTTTACAACCTAATACTCCTGTAGGAACATTCGTAGTTTCCGAGAAATCTATGGGATTTGACGGACTTCTTAACTTCTACTCAGGACGTAATGAGGTATGTGATCTAGCTTTAGAAAGAGCTTTCATTAACCATATGGGGTGGACAGGCAATATGTGTCAACCATATCCATACGTAATCGATGCTAGTCAAGAACTTGTAAATCGCATTGACCAAGGTGATATGGTAAGAGGTATAACTATTGCAGCGGGAGGTTTCTTTGGACCTCAAGGTCGTGAACTTCGTATACCACTTGCAGATCCTAAACAGAACGAAAAGATCGAGAAGTTTGAATACAATGGTCATAGAATCACAAATTTCGAAATGGAAAGTTCTGCTCTTGCAGGTTTAGCAAAACTTATGGGACATAAAGCAATGACTGTATGTATGGTTATCGCTAATCGTCTTATCAAAGAAGCTAACACTGGATATAAGAGTACTATTGATGAATTAATTAAAAAAGTCTTAGAGAGAATTTAATAAAATGATGGAACCAAGTTTTAAACATAACTTTACTGATAAAGTAGAGGCTTATAAACATTTTATAATGGAGTTTGCCACAATGATAGATGGAGAAAGTGAGGAGATTAGCGTATTAGCAAATGCCTCAGCAGCCCTTCGACAAGCCTTTGGCCACTTCTGGACAGGTTTCTATATAGTAAAGAATGATATGTTAATACTTGGACCCTTTCAAGGAGATGTAGCATGCAGCCGCATACGCAAAGGAAAAGGCGTATGTGGCAC
>JAEZKJ010000015.1 GCA_023415545.1 Bacteroidota bacterium | reverse complement strand
GCTAAAATCTCCTCTTGTTCACTTTCACTAAGATCATATTTCATATCAGTAAATATTTTAGCGGCAGTTAGCTTAGTTGGATTTTCAATGATATATTTTTTTAAATTACTTTTAAGTGAAGAATATATCTCTTCATATTTCTTTATAGCATCTGCATTATTCTCTTTAAGTGCTGGCATCAATTCTTGTATTTTCACTTGAGCAGCATTAGTATTTTTTTGAATAGCTGTAAAAGCATCATTTTCAGGAGTGCCGGTAACAAAAGAGAACTTATCGAGAGTAGCTTCCATATTTCCATTTTCTAATAGAAATGAAGCATTATACTCCTTTCCTTGAACCATATCTTGAATAAAGAGTCTACATACCATCTCCCCTTTATCAACTCCAGAAAGAACAAAAGTATTGTTACTAATTTTTGCACTATCAATAACTTCACTCAAAGATTTAGCTCCATAAGGCAAAATATATACATATTTTCCATCTACATCATTTAAAGAAGAAGCGATTTTCCCTTTAATCTCATATCCATAAAGGTTTGTCGAGCCAAAAAGTGCAAAAAATGACATCAACCCGATTGATAAAATTTTAATGTTCATGTTTGTTTTAATTTATATTATTAATATTTAAACTCTGTTGTTGTCATTACAAAAATAGAAGATTTAATGGTTAGATAATTGCTTATTCTCACTATTTTTGTATTTGAACGAAAAATAATTAATATGTATCCATTGAAATTTAACCCAATTTTAAAATCAACCATTTGGGGAGGTGATAAAATAATACCTTTCAAAAATCTTGATATAAAACAAGAACAAGTAGGCGAGAGCTGGGAAATATCCGATGTTCAAGGTGATGAGTCGGTAGTTTCAGAAGGTGAATATAAAGGAAAACGTCTTAGTGAATTAGTAGCAGAATATAAAGGTGAGTTGGTAGGAAAAAGTAATTACGAACGCTTTGGAAACACATTCCCACTTCTTATTAAATTTATTGATGCTAACGATGATCTTTCAATTCAAGTTCATCCGGATGATACCCTTGCTAAAGAGCGTCACAACTCAATGGGTAAGACAGAAATGTGGTATGTTATTGATAACGCAGGTGGTAAAGCTCATCTTCGTTCAGGTTTGAGTAAAAAAATTACTCCTGAGGAGTATGCTCAGATGATTGAAGATAATACGATTTGCGATGCTTTAGCCGATTATGCTGTGAAACCTGGCGATGTTTTCTTCCTTCCTGCCGGTAGAATTCATAGTATAGGTGCCGGTTGTTTTATTGCTGAAATACAACAAACCTCAAATATTACTTATCGTATTTATGATTTCA
This sequence comes from Bacteroidota bacterium, assembly GCA_023415545.1. GTDB lineage: Bacteria > Bacteroidota > Bacteroidia > Bacteroidales > Bacteroidaceae > Phocaeicola. Next base: position 3,121 of record JAEZKJ010000015.1, on the reverse strand, counting down.
ATAGAAAAGATAAAAACGGAAACACTCGTGAACTTCATACCGAACTATCAAAAGATGCTATAGACTATTCGGTTCAAGAAGATTATCGCACAAAATATACTCCATTAAAAAATGAACCAGTTGAGTTAGTTAGTTGTTCTTATTTTACAACCTCTGTTTATGATTTGACTGAGAATATGACTATGGATTATAGTGAGCTTGATTCATTCGTGATTTACATATGTATGGAAGGAAGTTGCACATTGAAGGACGAGAAAGGAAACGTTACTTCTCTTCATGCTGGTGAATCAGTGCTATTCCCTGCTACAACTAAAGAGGTTAAAGTTGAAGTAGAAAATAATGTAAAATTTTTAGAAACTTACGTTTAATAATGTATTCAAAAGAGGAGTTAATGCGTAAGGCGATATTTCTATCAATAGAAAATGTTGCCAATGGTGGTGGTCCGTTTGGAGCAGTAATAGCAAAAGATGGTGAAATCATTTCAACCGGAGTAAATCGTGTTACTCCAAATTGTGATCCTACTGCCCATGCCGAAGTAATGGCTATTAGAAATGCTTGCGAAAAGCTTGGTACTTTCGATCTTTCAGGATATGAGATTTATACATCATGCGAACCTTGTCCAATGTGTCTTGGTGCTGTTTATTGGGCACGACTTGACAAAATGTATTACGGTAATACTAAAGTTGATGCAAAGAATATTGGATTTGATGATTCATTTATTTATGATGAACTAGAACTTAAACCTGCAGATAGAAGATTAAAATCTCAACAACTGCTATCACATGAAGCTATAGAAGCTTTCAAAAGATGGGAAGTTAAAGAGGATAAAACTGAATATTAATTTTTGAGTGTGGCACTAAAGCCATATTTGATATGAGGCTGACTAAAAAGTCTATTTTATAAAGTGGTATTTCTACTTAATAATGTTGTAGTAGGGATGTCTTGTGTAAAAATGGATTTTCGAGTCAGCTTCATATCGTTTAAAAAGTGTATTAAAAATTAGCAATATTCTTCTATATTACTTGACTATTCAAATAATAAATTTGGTAAATTATTATATGCTTACTTATTAAGCATACAATAAAATTTCATATCTTTGTACTAAGAATACTATAATAGTACACTGATTAAAGATTCAATCAAGGGGTTGACTGGATTTGACAGCAAGCTAAAGTGGTATGTAAGCATGCAGTGCGTGGTTGATTGGCACTATAATCCCAGTTTTCAAAATTTTATCTGGCAACGAATCTTATGCTCTCGCTGCTTAATCGAAGTATAGTAGATTAACTTTATTTCTGTCATAGTGATAGAAACGAGACATCACTCAAAAGCTCTTGTTCCGAAGCGTTTGGTTCAGTGGTGCAGTAAATTCGGGAATAGTAAAGGTCTTTTCTCGGGATCTTTATGAAAATTTAGAGAATAAGGGTTAGGTTGGTAGCTTCGGTCTTGCCTCTCCTCGAAAACTTAAGCGAAGATAAGCATGTAGAAAGCATATGGCTTTCTTGTTTGGACGAGGGTTCGAATCCCTCCAGCTCCACCCAAGACATTTATTTTTTAATTGAAGTCGCATAGGTCACCGATTTATGCGACTTTAATTTTATTATAAAAATTCCTGGTTTTTCTAAGTTGTAGGTTCAGCTACTATAGTAATAAATATATTGAAACAATAAGTTACGTTAAAAATAATTACCATTGCTGCTCTTATTGATGTGAAAGTAATTAAATATTAATCACTTTATTAAAGGATTCTTCTATCTTTGTATTAGATAAAACTATTAGAATATAATCAAAAATTAAGAACTATGAAATTTCTACAAATCCTAACAACAGTGGGTTGTTTTCTTCTTTTATCAACCACGCCTACTTATGGAACGAAGAGTACGAAACCTGTGAAAAACAAAATGAGTCAATATCTTTTCGCCTATTTTACCGGAAATAGCCCAAAAGAAGAGCAAATTCATTTTGCAATAAGTAAAGATGGTTATAATTATATCCCTCTTAATAATGGGAATCCAATTATTTCTTCTGATACTATTTCAATAAAAAAAGGTGTACGCGACCCACATATATTAAGAGGGGAAGATGGAAAGTTTTACATGGTTGTTACTGATATGCGATCTCACGAAGGTTGGTCGAGTAACAGAGGTATAGTATTGATGAAATCGGATGATTTGGTTAATTGGACTCATTCAACTGTTCACTTCCCTACTCGATTTGCTGACAAATGGAAAAATGTAACTAGAGTTTGGGCTCCTCAAACTATTTGGGATCGTCAAGCTAAACGTTATATGGTTTACTTCTCATTGCTAACTGATGATGGAAAGTTACCATACGACAAAGTATTCTATTGTTACGCAAATAAAGATTTTACTGATCTTGAAACTGAACCTGAGTATCTTTTCGATAGAGGTTCTGCAACTATTGATAGCGATATAATATATAACGAAGCTACTAAACGTTACCACTACTTCTTTAAAAATGAAGGTGAAAAAGGTATATGTCAGGTTACTGCTAAAACATTAACTCCTGCTAAAGGCAAAGCACCTGGTTCTCAATGGAGCGCACCAAGTGCTCCTGTACAACAGACAAATGAAGCTGTTGAAGGTGGAGGAATTTTTAAAACTATCGATGGAAAGGGATGGATTTTAATGTACGACTGTTATATGAATGGTCATTATCAGTTCTGCAGCTCGTCAGATTTGAAAACATTTAAATTTGAAAAAAATACAAGCACAAGTGGTAAATTTACTCCTCGTCATGGTACAACAATTACAATTACTGATGAAGAGGCTGAAAGATTGATAAAAAAATGGCCAAGTGAGCAGTTAAGTGTAAAGAGACTTCCTGAATGTAACAACCCAATTATAGAGGACTTCCGTGCTGATCCAGAAATTCTTTACTCTAAAAAAACAGGTAAATTCTATTTATATCCTACTACCGATGGTTATGCAGGTTGGGGTGGATATAGTTTCAACGTATATTCATCAGATAACCTTGTTGATTGGAAAGATGAAGGTACAATTATAAACCTTAAAAGCAATCAAGTAGTTTGGGCGAATGGAAATGCTTGGGCACCATGTATTGAAGAGAAACAACAAGCTGATGGCAGCTATAAATATTA
>JAEZKJ010000031.1 GCA_023415545.1 Bacteroidota bacterium | reverse complement strand
AAATTGGAATCCTAAAGATAAAGATATAGAGTGTAGAAAAGGATTTGTTGATGTACCTATGTTAGAGGCTAAAAAAGCAGGGTCATCATTAATTCTTGACTTTACAGGTAAAGCGGTAGGCATATTTTGTGTAAGTGGTCCTAATGCCGGTATATTGGAATATAGCATTGATGATGCTCCTTACAAGGAATTAGATACCTACACTGTATGGAGTCATAGTGTATTTCTTCCATGGGTTTATATGTTTGAAACAGAATTGGATGAAGGTATACACCGTCTTCATTTGAAAATTAAAGATAGTCCTAGAACAGAATGTCAGATACGTAATTTTGTTGTAAATGGCTCCACAACTGAATGATAACTTGTAATGGATTTCAATTTTTATTATAAATAATCACTACTATATGACAACATGTTTTATAAATAACAAATATATACTACTATTCCTTACAATATTCATTTGTGGAAATCCAATTTTCGCCCAACAAAAAGCTTCATCAGTTTTTGAAATAGTAAATCTGAATTACCCCGGACTAGAAAAAGCTAAAGAGCAATTTCATAAGGGAGATAGTTTGAATGCTTTAAAGGAAATTGTTGATTATTACAAGAGACGTTTTGAAAAAGAAAATGGAGATAAAGAAATAAATATTTCTGAAAATGATAAGATAATAGCAGATAACGCATTAGAACATAAGTTTTTCTCGATGAGTGCTTATCCATCGTATTTTTATGGCAATGACATTGACTGGACCTACTGGCCTGTACATGACAATGAATTACGTTGGCAATTGCACCGATTTAAATGGTTTATTCCATTAGGAAAAGCTTATAGAAGTAGTGGTGATGAAAAATATGCAAAAGCATGGGTTCATCAGCTTGATGATTGGATCAACAAAAACCCGTATCCTTCACCAGGAGACAAATATGTACCAACTAAAAAAGATTTAGCATTAAATTCTAATGACCTTTTAAAAGATGGTGATGAAAATGCTCAATTTGCATGGAGACCATTGGAGACCTCGGGAAGGCTTATTACCCTTTACGAAACTTTTAATTTAATATCTCCATCAAGTTATGTCACTCCTGATTTTATGGAACGATTTTTCATATCTTATGATCTACATGCAGAACATGTAATTCATAATTTATCGAAAGAGGGTAATCATCTTTTAATGGAAGCAGAATACCTAATATTTGCCGGATGTAACTTCCCTGAGTTAAAAAGGGCTGAACTTTGGCGTAGTAAAGGTATTCAGATAATGAAAGAACAATTAGATATTCAGGTTTATGATGACGGAGTACAATATGAACTGGATCCTGGTTATCATATTGGAACTATACAATCATTTATTAATGCTTATCAGTTAGCTTCAGATAAAGGATTTGGTAATGAATTTCCGTCTGCATATATGAAAAAGGTAGAACGTATGATGGAATTTACAATGAATTTACTTTTGCCTGACTATTCCAACCCAATGTTCAGTGATGCTGGAAAAAGCTCACGCGACTATTATAATAATCTTTTTAAAAAATGGTTTAAAGTATTCCCTGAAAATAAACATTTTCAATATTTTGGGACTAATGGTATCGAAGGAGTTAAACCAAATTATAATTCCAACGCTTTTAAAAATGGAGGTTTTTATATTTTTAGAAATGGATGGGATTCTTTATCAACAACTATGATCATAAAAGCCGGACCTCCTGCCAGATGGCATAATCAACCAGATAACGGGACTTTCGAACTATTTCTTAAGGGACGAAGCTTTTTTAGTGATTCCGGTCGATACATCTATGGGGGAGACTCTATTGTTTTAGCTCAACGAAATTGGTTTCGACAGACTAGAGTTCATAATACATTAACATTGAACAGTCGAAATATCGAGACTACCGATAGTAAATGTTTATTATGGGATACAACTCATCCGGATTATGAAGTATTAGTAACAGAAAACAATAGCTATAAAGATTTAAAGCATCGTAGGACACTGTTTTTTGTAGATAAAACTTTTTTTGTTATTGTCGATGAGGCTATAGGGGATGAAGAAGGTGTAATAAATATAAATTTCCAATTAGGTGAAGATCATGTCCTTGTGGATAATTTGACCAATACAATTTATACAGACTTTGCAGATGGAAACAATATGCGTCTTGACCTATTTACAGATGAAAAATGTGTACTATGTAAAGAGGAAGGGTGGATTTCATATGAATATGGGAAAAAGAAACCTAGAAATTCCTTTTCTTATAATATCAAAAAGAATAAGAAACAGACTATAAAAGCAATATCTGTTATATCACCAATCAGTGATTATAAATTATCTGAGTCTCCTGTTATAGAAATAATAGATAATGACTTAGGATTTAAAAGTTTAGATGTTTCTTGGCAAGGTAAAAGATGGTTACTAAATAGTAAACAAAACTTTTCCGAGTAAGTTAGCTATGTTTTTTATAAATAAGAGAAAACTTTTTCAGGTACTCCTGAAGTATTTTTCATTTTCTGCTGTGATTTATCTGTTTCACACTGTGAAACGGATAAATCGCATTGTGGAACGGATGTTTCACAATGAAAATCAATAAATCTATCACATTATAATGGACAAAACGTCAGAATAAAAGGATTTTATTATCCTGTATGGCAGAAGAATGGTGTATAGAAACAAAAAAGTTCCTTGATTAATCAAGGAACTTTTTTGTTGGGCTACCTGGATTCGAACCAAGAAAAACAGGACCAGAATCTGTTGTGTTACCATTACACCATAG